>DATICR010000393.1:0-6557 GCA_035456745.1 Ignavibacteriaceae bacterium | reverse complement strand
AAGGGCAGCCGGCGGTTGAAAAATACCTGGAATTTCTGAAAGCCGGCAGTTCTGATTACTCGATAAATATTCTCAGAAAAGCAGGAGTCGATATGAATTCACCCGAACCGGTTTCTGCCGTCAGCAGGAAAATGAATTCATTGCTGGATGAAATGGAAAAATTGATCAGCAATCAGAATAAGCGGGAAAATTTATAACTTTATATATGACATTTCAGAAATTAAATCTATCCAATAAATTTGTTAAACAATCATTCTCTCATTTAATCAAATGAAAGTATATTCAAAAAAAGAGCTAAATGAATTTCATCAATCATTAACTTATGATGATATAAGCCTTATTCCCACAGCAGTATCAAGAGTGAAATCCCGGACGGAGGCAACAACTCAATGCGAGTTTTTGGGAGAGAAGCTGAACCTCCCCGTTTTATCAAGTCCTATGGAGACCGTTACCGGAATTGAAATGGCAAAGGAGTTAAGCCGTCTTGGCTGTTTAGGTATATTAAACAGATTTGATTCCTCTCTGGACACCGTTCTGCTTGATCAGAAAAATGGCGTGAATTTAAAGGCAGTTTCGATAGCGCTTAATACACCTGTGGATACTATTGAAAAGCTTATTGATAAAGATTATATAATTTGCATTGATACTGCCAACGCAAATAACAAAGCGGTTTTATGTGTCACTGAGGAAATAAAAAAGAAATTTAATGCAAGAATAATTGTAGGAAATATTGCACATGGGGCTACCCTGGAACAGCTGGAATCAGCAGGCGCGGACGCAGTCAGAGTGGGGATTGGCAGCGGAAGTGTTTGTACTACTTCAATTCAAACCGGAATTGGGATTGGGCAGGTTTCCTCTCTTCTAAATGTAATTTTTTCAAGACAGGAAAAGAAGTTAAAAATAAAAATAATTGCCGACGGCGGAATAAAAAGTCCTGGCGATATTGCAAAGGCGATTGCAGCGGGAGCCGATGTTGTGATGCTTGGAAGAATGCTCTCAGGCACAAAAGAAACACCCGGTGAAGTAATCAAATATAATGGTCAGCTCTGGAAAAAATATAGAGGTTCAGCTTCCTTCGGCGTAAAAATGAGAAATGAATTCATCGAAGGTGAAGAAACAATGGTGCCTTATAAAGGAGTAGTTAAAAATGTCATGGATAATATTTCCGACGGTTTACGAAGCTCAATGAGTTATATGGACTGCTTTTCGTTGGAGGAACTCAGAAGAATAGAAACTTTTGCAATATTGAGTAATAGCTCCTATCTCGAAAGACTGCCAAAAATATAGATTTCAGTTGGCGAATTGACGAACAGGACAATTTTTTAAAAAGCAAGCAGTGACTTTAATTCAGGCACATCTCTGTAATTGGTAAATGATGTAATAACATTTTTGAATTTAGCCAGTTCAAATCATCCACAGCGGTGTCTCATCTCTTATATCACCATTCCAATTTACATTAAAGCAAACTATACAATAGAGATGCATTTTTACAACTGAATTTGTGGGAATCACTACCTTTAACAAATGTTTGTTACAATTACAGAGAACAAAGGGTGATAACGGGACCGAAAATCTAATCAGTAAAATAATTCTTGATTAGTTGCACAAAGTCGTCGCTGAAGCGACTCATTATTAATTACACTAAGAATGCCTCCTTTTGGAGCCGGTTAAGAGTAAGATTAATCCTTTAGTTCTTAAATTTTGTGCAAAATGGAAAGGAAAATTAACTACATAGAGAGTCTGATTAATTACTGCCCATATTGGATAAGTTTCTTACTGATAATTGACCTCATCCTGTAGTCCTTCCCCTGGAATGGGAAGGACTTGTTTAGAATCATGACTATTTATTCGAAGTGTTAACTTGACAATACATTTGAATAAATAGCTTTTTATTTGTAATCTTTTCCGGAATGAGTAGTAAGAGCAATCCTTTTTTGGTTCTGGCTATGCCAGACTATGAGTAAGAGTTATGACTTTTCCCAACTAATATGCTGACAGATTAGAACTGTTTTATCTTAGAAAATTCCAGTCCTTGGACTATTTTATTCGGTCCGGGTTTATAAACGTAGAACCGGTTATTTGTTATCCGTTTTTTTCTGATTATATCAGCAGGAGGTTGTCCGGTGACATCATTGATGACAATGAATCTTTTGCTGTAATCATTTTTTACCGGTTCATCTTTAATTACTTCTGAAGGCTGTTCATAAATTATCGAAACCTGGGTGCTGTATAATTTTTTTTGTCCCGGGAAGCTTATAGAGCGATTCTTAACTTTGAATAAAAGGTAGGACAATACCATGAACACTATCAACCCGGTGCTGAAAAGTGAAACTGAGGATTCTATAATCTGCATTAATTCCATAATTTTGACACAATTTTGAAGATTTTATTTATATAATGTCAATATTTATACCATTAGTAAAATAAAAAATAAACTTATATTTGCAATTCATTTTTGATAAAAACGGGAAAAAATATCATTTTGAGATGAAATAATTCTGCTAAGATATATAAAAATAATGTGTTGCATATTACCCAATATAAGGGGAAATTGATTTTTTACTCTCCCTTTGATAATTTAACTTATTAAATAACAATGAGTTAGATAATTTATACTGAAATATAAGCGGGAGATGAGATATGACAAAAGCAGACATAGTTGATAAAGTAGCGACAGGGACCGGTTTAACCAAGCTTGAAACCGAAGCAATAATTGAAGGATTTTTCAGAACGGTAATTGACGCATTGAAGCAAGGGAAGAACATTGAGATTAGAGGTTTCGGAAGTTATAAAGTAAAAAAGAAAAGAGAACGGCAGGCCCGCAATCCGAAAACAGGAGAGCAGGTATTCGTGCCGGAACATTTTGTCCCCACATTTAAATTCTCCAAAGATTTCAAGGAGTTGGTAGATCAGGGGATGAAAGATATGAAAGGTTAAATAAGAATGGTGAAATTTTGTCCGTCTTGTGGTCACAGTCTTGATAAAGAATTTAATTTCTGTCCCTCTTGCGGTTATGATTTAAAAAATATTTCCGGCAAGGAAAACACAGGAGAAGAAGAGACTGAGTCACAGGCCGAAGCAGTAATTATTTGTGATAATTGCGGTGAAGAAAATGGTACAGAAAATAATATCTGTTCATATTGCGGTGCTCCGTTAAAAGGAACAAAAATTAAAAATACTATTACAGAAAAAAAATATGTTAAGCAAAGAGAAACTGTTCCGCCTCAACGAAAGCAATCAAAGAAAAAACCTTCCGCGATTAAAAATTCCGGGGCTAAACCTCAGCCTTTAAAAGCAAAAGAACTTGACCAGAAAAAAATTCTTTTGATTTTAGCCGGGGTTGTAGCTGTAGTACTAATTATCCTGGTAAGTTCAGGCATTTTTAGTTCATCCGCACCCGAACAGGTTATTCAGAATCAGACAAGTGATCAGAGCCCCGGTGTAAATCTCAATAATATACAGCAGATTAATGAGCTCCAGGAAAAAGTTAAAAATAATCCAAACGATACCGAGTCACTGCTTGAACTTGCTCACTTAAAAAATGATTCGGGAATGTATGAGCAGGCAATTACTGATTACAAAAATTATCTGGAAAAAGTACCAGGGAATCCGGATGCCCGGATAGATATGGGAGTATGTTATTATAATCTGCACAATTATAACGAAGCGATAAAACAGATGGAAAAAGCTATTTCTTATTCTCCCAAGCATCAGATTGGGTATTTAAACTTAGGAATTGTTAATTTAGCAGAAGGAAATTTAGAAAAATCTAAAGAATGGCTTCAAAAAGCTGTTCAGTTAGATCCCAATACCGAAGTTGGTAAAAGGGCAAAAGAATTATTAGATTCACATAGTAAATAAAACAGGAGAAAATAATGCCTTGTGGTAGAAAACGTAAACGTCATAAAATGTCGACGCACAAGAGGAAAAAAAGGCTGAGAAAGAATCGTCATAAAAAGAAATTAAGATAATTACTCAGTTAAATCTTGTATATTAAAATGGTGAATGGTTATTTTGCATTTACCATTTTTAATTTTAAAAGCCAACTTAGCTCAGATGGTAGAGCAACGCATTCGTAATGCGTCGGTCGCCGGTTCGACTCCGGCAGTTGGCTCTAAATTAATCATTAATATCCCCAATCATCAATCAATCTGGATATCATCTAATAGTCGTTAATGAATGTATTCCAAAGTGAAGATGACAGGATCATAACTAAATTATAACTACGCTCTAAGTACGCTTCAAGTACGCTCTGAATACGCTCCTTATATTAGTTTGGAGTAAGATTTTATAAGATTATAGCATCATCAATAGCATTTTCAACATCTGCGGGGCTACCAAACTGAAAAATTCCGGCAGGTGATCATTCAGGTTTGTTGATAATGGAGAGGTCAGAAGGACAAAGAATATTACAGGGAGAACTACAAACTTCAGTCTATCAGTCTGTCATGGTAAGTACAATTGCACCTTCAACTTCGCCTGCCCTTAATTTATCAAGGGCTTTATTGGCCTGATTAAGCGGAAGTTTTGATATTTCTGTTTTCACCGGTACTTCGGGAGCAATTTTTAGAAACTCTTCACCGTCCTGCCTGGTCAGGTTTGCGACGGACCGGATGACCCTTTCTTCCCAGAGAATATTATATGCAAAAGAGGGAATATCACTCATATGGATTCCGCCGCTTACAATTACGGCACCTTTATCGGATTCACTTAAAGCTGCAGGAATGAGTGCCCCAACCGGAGCAAATATTAAAGCAGCATTTAACTTATTCGGCGGGGATTGATTTGAATCTCCTGCCCAGACAGCTCCGAGTTTCCTTGCAAAATCCTGCGCTTTTATATCGCCCGGCCTTGTAAACGCATAAACTTTTTTCCCCTGATGTACTGCAATCTGTGCAACAATGTGCGCCGCCGCCCCGAAACCATAAATACCCAGGTGCTCATTAATTTCTCCAGCCATCCTGTATGTTCTATAGCCGATTAGTCCGGCACACAACAATGGAGCCGCTTCTGCATCATCATATTCTTCAGGAATACGGAAGCAATAATCCTGGTAAGCCGCTGTATATTCTGCATAACCACCATCAAGTGTGTATCCTGTGAACAAAGCATTCTCACAAAGATTTTCCTGACCTCTGCTACAGTATTTACAATGACCACAGGTGAAGCCGAGCCATGGGACACCCACCCGATCATTAATTTTAAATTTCCTGACCTTTTCTCCTTTCTTCACGATAGTTCCTACGATTTCGTGTCCCGGGATTAAAGGCAGTCGGGGGTTTTTGAGTTCCTGATCTACAATATGCAAATCGGTATGGCAGACTCCGCAGGCTTTAATTTTTATCAATACCTGAAAGGAATTTATCCTGGGAACAGGAACTTCTTTTTCTTTAAGACGTTCTCCCTTTTTTTCAAGCACCATCGCTTTCATTTTTTCAGGTATGTTCATTATCCCTCCATTTGCGAATTATCGGATTTGCGAATCTGCCTGACGGTAGCAGGTTTTTGAATTTAATTCGCTAATCCATCAATTCGTGAATTCAATTCGATAATTCATCAGTTCGCAATACGAAAATTATATTAAATTTTATTAATAATATTTTCCGGTTCATTATTATTTAAAAAACGGTTCAAGTTTTCTATTGCGCTTTTTATACCTTCCAAAAGAGATCCCGGTACCACAGCAGAATTGTGGGGTGAACCAATAATATTCGGCAACTCAAAAAAAGGATAATTCAATTTAAATTCTCCCTCAGTAAATGGCTCGGACCACCATGCATCTATTCCCGCATAAAAATCGGAATGTGTTCTGAGATGCTCATATAAGTCTGCTTCATTTATGATTTTCCCCCTGGCTGCGTTTATCAGAATAGCATCGGGTCTCATCAGGCTCAGTTCGTTTTTACTAATAAGACCTTCTGTTTCGTCCGACAGCGGCAGAGAGATAATAATTATATTGGAATTTTTCAGAACGTGATTCAGATTATTTAATGTGCCGATAAAATCAACTGTATCTGTTGTTCTTCCAGAAAAATTTATTGCCAGGATTTTGGAACCGAACGGCCGGATCAAATTTGCTAATGCCTTTCCGATTCCGCCATAACCAAGAATACCGAATACACTGTTTTTTATCGAAATATTTATCCCTTTCTGATTGAATTCACCATCCGCCAAATGCTGATGATTTATAAATAATCTTTTTGCAAGGGCGAGTACCATGGCCATTATATGTTCTGCCATCGGTTCGGAATACGCTCCGTTATTGGCTGCGACCTTGCATCCCGCTGGAAACATTTTTAAGTTGATATGGTCAGATCCTGCTGAAAGAAGCTGAACAAATTTAATCTTATTATTTAATGTTATTGAATGAGATTTAAATTCTCTTGAAGGATTCCAGGACAGCAGAGCATCGGCATTTTTTAATACATCTCCGTATTGGTGTTCATCATAATCCTTAAGGTATTTAATATCGCTTTTTTTAATCAGCGATTCAACTACCTGTCTCTGCTCTTTATCAGTATCGAAAGTCACTACAACATTTTGCATTATGAAAAACT
>DATICR010000392.1:0-3422 GCA_035456745.1 Ignavibacteriaceae bacterium | reverse complement strand
GGATCCAATGTTTGAAGATGCCGCGCGTGTAATTGTAAGACATCAGCAGGGCTCAGTTTCATTGCTTCAGCGAAGATTAAAATTAGGTTACTCCCGTGCCGCGCGCATAGTAGATCAGCTTGAAGAAGCCGGCATCGTCGGTCCCAATGACGGCAGTAAAGCCCGCGAAGTTCTGGTAGAAAACGAAGAGCAGCTGGAAACAATTATCAGATCCTTGAAGTAGAAGCAAAAAGCAAAGCCTCAGGATTTGTGATTTATCTTTTTTTACCACATTCATTTACCCAAACCAATATCAGATCCCGGATCTAATAATCGAATTCTAATCTTGGTCATATAATCATTAATAAGTAAATTTGTTAGGAATATTTTATTTTATTATTTAGTAAAAGGGCTATGTAATGGGTCGGATTCCTAAACTTGAACTTGAAGAAATTGTCTCCTCCGATATTTTTCGTCGTCTGCGGCAACTGATGCTTATCGATGAGACAGAATTAAGAAATATCTGGATAAGGGAAGAATATAACAGACTAAGAAATGAATGCACCCAGCCCAAAGCTTTTGAAATCCTAAAGGAAAAATTTGCCTTTTCTGATGCCACTCTTAAGAATATTCTTTATAAGGTGACAACCAGAAAAAATAAAACCCCGCTTGTTTTTAAGTAGTTTTATATAAGGGACAACAAGGGTACAACAAGCTTATAAACAGCCTATGTTAATAAAAGAGATACTTTTTAACTACCATTTTTCGGACATTATTTTAGTGCCTTTTTTCAGACACTTTTTTACCGTGCAAATTTATACATGATTTTAACATAAAAATGCCCGGTGCTTTTAATTTCCAATTGAGAGTAGACAGATTTTCGAATTATTAGGAACAATATTTCGGGCAGGTGTTACAGGGCAAGCAACGGGGGTATTCCCCTTTTTAATCAATTTTATATAACTTCTTTTATGCTTAAATTCGAAATCACAATAATTTTAAAGAAAATAAAGGTTATAAATTGAAAAGCCTGATATTTTTAATTGCTTTGACGTTTATATGTTCGTATGCTTTCGCACAGGATACTACTGATGAATTGCTGAAATCGGTTCAGTCGAAATATGATGCACAGAATTCTATTTCTGTTAATTTTAATAAATCTGGCGGAACTAAAGAGGATTTTTCGGGAAAGTTGTACCTGAAAAAGGAAAATAAGCTCAGGATTGAGTTGAAAAATAATGTAATTGTAACAGATGGACAGACTTTCTGGAATTACGACAGGAAACAGAAAAAGGTAATTATAAATAATTATGATGCTTCCGATCCTTCCGAGTTCTCGCTGCATAGCTTCATAAATGTTTATCCGTCAAAATGTGATGTCAGCTCCGGAGAAGAGGGTGACCTTAAAACTTTGACTCTCGTTCCTAAAACGTCGGAATTGAATTTTAAGACTGCGAAATTATACATAAATGACAATAATCTTGTTGAAAAGGTGATGATAGAAAATAATAACGGGAAATCTATTATTACGCTTTCCGGATATAAATTGAACCGGAATCTTCCGGATTCGGATTTTACTTTTTCACCTCCTGAAGGAATAAAGGTTATTGATCTCAGATAAAAAAGGAAAACTGATCGCAAAGAGAGATGTAATAAATTTCTCCCTCTCTCTGGTGCTGACTGCGGTTTTCCTCTACATCGCATTTCATAATGTTGATTTTAAAAAGGTTCTTGAAACTTCTTCACGCGCATCCCTTTTCTGGATTGTCGTTTATATCGTTGTCCTCGTTTCTTCTCATTACCTCAGAGCTGTCAGATGGAAGGTTATTATTGACTCGGTTCAGCCTCACGCAAAGATGAGAAATCTGTTCGGGGCATTAATGGTTGGCTATGGGGTTAATTGCGTTATTCCCAGATTTGGAGAAATTACAAGGGCTGTGCTCCTTGGCAGATGGGAGAAGATTTCACGCTCCTCTATGTTTGGTACTGTCATCCTTGAAAGGGTGATTGACGTAATTTTCCTCGGTTTGTCGGTTATTGCGGCAGCTTTGATTTATAGTGGGAACCTTTATCTCAGCTTCCCCTGGCTTAAAACTACTCTCTTTATTACTTCGGCACTGATTGCAGCTTTTATAATTTTTCTGCTGCTGATAGTAAAGTTTAAAGAAAAATTTTACGGAGTTATTATTGTTTACCTTGGTAAAATTTCTGAGACAGTTGCTCATAAAGCGGGATATGTGTTCAGGATGTTAACAGAAGGTTTTTCAAGTTTAAAAGGAGTTCAAAATTACTTCCTCACTATTTTATTGAGCGTCGTAATTATGCTGCTCTATGCTCTGAATGCCTACGTGGGGATGATAATGATTGGATTGCCAAATATAAATTTCGCCACGGCATGGGTTGTCATGAGCATCAGTGCAATCGGCGTCGTTATTCCCACTCCCGGCGGTACGGGTTCCTATCACGCTCTTGCAAAATCCGCCCTGGTTTTATTATATGGTTATGGTGAGGTTATTAGTCTTGCCTATGCGTTTTTAACACATATTATTTCATATTTTTTGTTCATTATATCAGCCCTGATAATTTTCTTTGTCCTGAATAGATATCACGATAATTTAATTAAGGTCGTCGAAACGGAAATGGAAGAGTTATGAAATATTTTTTTGCAATGGTTGTCGCCGGTTTGATGATTTCAACCGCTTATCCCCAGTATGAAATTAGAGGGGCAATGGGAATAAATTTCGGCAGTACTCCCTCTCTTAAGGATTATGTTAATCAGATTGCAGGCTACCAGGAGCTTGGAAGTTTTATTTCCTCAATTGTGTTTTCGGGTGAGTTTGATTATGCAGCATCCGGTAATTATGATCTTGGACTTGAAGTAGGCTACCTTCTGAATTCTGTTACGTTCAGTACCTACGGCACATATGATTTTACATATCATGTAATAATGCCTACTGTAACATCTTATTATGTTATCAGAGGCGATGGCTATAATTTCAAATTCGGCGGCGGGGCGGGAGTGCGATTCGTAAGTGCAGATGAATCTCTTCCTGCAACTCCTTCATCAACAAATTATACATCTACCGGTTTTGGATTATTATTGAGAGTCGCCGGTAATACGCGCCTTAGTGATAATTTCTACGCTTTCATAGCCGGTGATTTACGCTATGATCTAAATGGTGATTTAAAAGGATGGAGTTCAAATCATAGTTCGTCTTATAATCAGGTCAATTTGAACACCTTCTCTGCCGGAGTCGGACTTGGAGTTACTTATGCATTTTAGGAAACTTTATTGAGATGAAGGGGGAAGTGTATAGTAAGAAGTATGTAGTAAGAACTTTATCATCAATTCTTACACAAAATGGAAAAGTTTTTGTTGGTTATTGTCGATGGTTCTTACCCCGCAAAGCTTCGCAGCGGGGCAGGCGCAGATACACGCAGTT
>DATICR010000391.1:0-5759 GCA_035456745.1 Ignavibacteriaceae bacterium | reverse complement strand
TGTCTTCTGACATCTCCTTCAGGGAAAGTAGTATTTGCCGTTAATTTTCCAGTTAATGCGCTTTCATCAAAGGGGACTCTCACAATTATTCCTGTACCAAATTTTTCTGCCGCTGGAAAAAGATTCCATTCGGGATATTGTTCAAAAATATTATATATCACCTGTACCGAATCGACTTTATCGAGGGCGAGAGCACCAATTACATCATCGGGCGTATTATCGGGGACGGATACACCAACAGCTCTTATTTTTCCCTGCTCTTTCAATTTCATCATAGCCTCATACCATTCATTCCTGACGTTGAATGCCGTTGCCCAGGTATGAAACTGATAGATATCTATATAATCACGCTGTAATCTTTTTAAAGACTTCTCACATTCATTTATGATTCTGCCGGCAGGGAAAGTTTTATTTACATCGCGATCCTCCGGGGGAGGCCAGGGAGTACCGGGCAGCGGTGGAACTTTTGTTGCAATAAAAATTTCCTCTTTCCGATCTTTCAGTACCTTTCCGATAATCTCTTCACTATGACCGCTTCCATAACCCTGTGCGGTATCAATAAAATTTACACCAAGGTCTATTGCTTTGTGAAGAGCTTTAACAGATTCATCATCATTCTGCGGACCCCACATATCTCCGCCGATTGCCCATGCTCCGAAGCTGATTTCAGAGAATTTCCAGTTCAGCTTTCCGAATTTTCTATATCTCATTTACTCCCGTTATCTATTTAAAAAGTTACTCCCGAGATTAATATAACATTAGCATACGGGGTTGTTTCCCCTGTTCTCACAAAAGTTATATTACCTTTAACCCTGGTCATCTCCTTAAACTTTTCGTGAGAAACTTTTTTTACTTTTACCGCACCAAGCATTTTGCTGGTATTTTCATAAAGACCGTTTTTACCATTAAGCATTTCCCTGGCAATTACAGCTCCTTCAATATTTAATTCTTCAAGTATTACATTGAGAGTATCGAGGAACCTGGGAATATTTGTAGTTAAAGCCAGGTCTATTATTTCCGAATTTTTAGGGATAGGCAGTCCGCTGTCGCAGATTACAAGCTTGTCCGTATGTCCCATTGAAGCAACAATGCGTGAGAGGTCAGCATTCAATATTCCACGCTTTTTCATCTTATCTTTCCTCCTGAATTTTTTGTTCCGGCCAAATCTCACTTAACGTCGGCATCGAACTCTGTGCCCCCAATCTTGTAACAGAAATGGATGCGACCTTATTAGAAAATAAGATTGCATCATTCAATGATTTTCCTTTAGCGAGTGAATATGCCAGAGCACCGTTAAATGCATCTCCGGCAGCAGTAGTATCTACTACAACCACCTTTTGAGCCGGGAATGACCGGGTATAAAATTTATTAACAAGAAGTGCACCTTTTGCACCAAGAGTAATGATAATATTCTGTACACCTCTATCGAGTAAAACTTTTGCTGCTTTTTCGGCAGAATTTTGATCAGATACCATCATATTAGACAGCATCTGAAGCTCTGTTTCATTTGGAGTTAAATAATCGACCAGAGGATATATTTCCTCAGGAATTTCACAGGCAGGAGCAGGATTAAGAATTAATATAGCGTCATTTTCTTTTGCAAGCCTGGCTGTTTCGACAACTGTCTCCATTGGAACTTCCAACTGGGTTAATACAATCTGAACTTCACTGAATTTGTTTTTCTTACTTCTGATATCCTTTGAATTTAATTTCATATTACTTCCGGACATTACGATAATATTATTCTGTCCGCTGGAATCAACAGTAATCAGAGCTGTCCCGGTACTTTCCAAAGGGTCACGCAGAAGCAATGAAAGATCAACACCATCATTCTGCATTGTATTTATCAGTCTTGTTCCAAAATCATCTTCTCCCATTTTACCAAGAAAGTATGTCTTCACACCGAGCCTTGCACAACTTACAGCCTGATTGGCACCCTTACCACCGGGGAACATATGAAATTTGTTTCCGAAAATTGTCTCGCCCGGAAGGGGGAAGCGGTTACACTGAACTACAAGATCCATATTTGCACTGCCGACAACAAGCACGACTTCCTTTTTCATCTTAACCAAAGCACTCCTAAAAAGATAAAGTATAAATATTTGAATGAACTATCTGAGGTTCTCTTAAGAGTCCGGATTTTTTCTGAACGCCTTCGAGAATATTTATTAATGTATTAGTAACTTTAAGGTTGATGGTATTTGAGCCCTCTATTACATATTCAGAAATATCAATTTTGTATGGATGCCAGGGAACTACGATTCCCTTATTTCCATTAATACTCACCTCAACCACATCTTCTCCACACTCTACTTCAAGGAAAAGTTTCCCTTCTGTATATTTTCGGGGAAGATTAAAACCGGATGTATAGATTCCGGTACCGGAATAAAACGGATAACCCTGTTTTGTCCAATCACCTATTTTTATTCGTGCCGGTTTAACAGCAATCAGATATTCATCATTCTCTACTGTCAGTGCAAAATCACCGGTAATCTTAAGCAGATCCAGAATGCCGTCAGTTCTTCTTTCAGCAATTAATTTAACAGCAACAATATTTTTACCTTTCCGGATAAAGGGCTTTATGTCTATCTGTTTAATTTCAGCATCAAGAGTGCTCCTCTTTCCTTTATCTTTTATCTCATTACCATTGATGAATAAATCATAACTGCTTCCGCTGAATCCATCAATGAGGATTTTAATAGAAGAAGTGATATCCTTAACTGAAAAAGAAGTTCTATAGAAAAGAGTAACAGGATAATCTTCTTTATCTCTTTCCTGAGGAAGCTGCATTTCCCATGCTCCCATTGTTACATTCAGCCAGCCGCTGTCATCAAACTGCGGCTTATAAAAATCAGCCGCCTGATTATCATCAATTTTCATCTTCCAGTTGTTAATAAGGAGGACGTTATCTCCTTCGATTTCGAACTGATATTCCTTACTCAGCTTAACCGGCTTAAGCAATTTACCTGAAGCAGCACTGAGTGATTTTTTGCCGGATAATGCAATAATTTTTGCATAAACCTTTTTATTATCAGGCAGATATCCTTTTACGTAATTTCCCTTAAATTCTTCAACCACCAGATTGGTTTTAGCAACATAATTTTCAGGAGGTTTATCATTTATTATAATTATATGAGAACCACTTGCAGTAAAGTTCAGGGATAAGGTAAGTCTGTCATGTTTTATATTATAAACATAAAGTGGTTTCATTTCTCCCTTAACTGCATCCCACAACTCAGGTATTCCTTTTTTCTCAAACGATATCTCTATTTCCCCGATATCCTTTTGAGTTGTATTTACGAGGAAATAAAGATCAAAATCATCTTTAATCCTGTGAAGATAAAAAACATCTTCGCTGCTGATTTGCACATCCGGAGTAACACATTTTTCAATTATTTTTTTCAGCTCATTTTTCTTTCTCTCGCGATGCATTCCTTTACCGGTCAGCAGATAAAAATCTCCGCGGGAACTTTTATGTTTAATACCGAACTTTGATCCGTTTTTGAAATTATGCAGCAGTTTCCCGGGATCAGTTCCGAAAAGCTTTTTTATTTTTTTAACGGCATCCTTCTTATCGTAATCAAGAAGACCGACAGGGATAATTGAATCGGCTATTACCTTACCTCCGCTGTTAAGGAATTTCTGTATCGAATCGAAAGTATTACTTTGAATATGGGTTACGGGAGGAAGAATCAAAAGCGAATATTCCTCTTCTCTTATTTTAATTCTGCCTTTATTAATTTCTGCTTCGTTTAATATATCCTCATCCACATAGTCAAAATCAAAATGAAGCTTAAGAAGAGTGTCGGTTAAATAATTGAAAGCAAATTCTGTTGCATTTCCGATATCATTTCTTGACTGTGGAGTATAATTAGTCCATATACTATTTATGGGATAAAGCATCAGGACTTTTGCAATGTGTCTTCCGCCGGAAAGAATGTGACCGAGTCTTGCCATGTACTCAGTAAACTGATCATAATATTTCCACCAGGTATGGTGATAAAATTGCGAAGGCGGCCAATCTCTTTTACGTTCGCCTTCAATTGAATAATGATAGCCATGATTATTAAAGATAGTGACACCAAGAACATATTCCCAGTTAGCAATCCATTTCATTCTTTCCAGGGTACAATCCCAATAAGTACCTCCCATCGATTCACAAAGAAGCCGGTTTTTTCCAAAATGATGAGCAGCGGAACTTGCAAGCTTCAGTGCAACGTGCTGATCAGGTTCATCCTCAGTACCAATTTTGGGATAAAGATGATCAACACCGGTAATATGCATATGCTTCAGATGTTTAAATATATTTCCTTCACAACGGGCGTGGATGCGGAGCCATTCTTCTCCCAGAAGATGTCCGGTGAACAGCACGCTGTTAGCCTCACACCAGTCGTGTATTTTTTTATAATAAGTTTCTGAATACTGTTCCGTTAAAGTTTTCCAAAAATCATATCTGATCTTAGCAGTCTTTTTTCCCATAGAAGCATAAAGTGCGGGAAGATAAGGTTTAAGATCATATCCGCGTCTTTTCCTGAAAATCTTAAACATCTGAGATGACCAGGGAATCACCAGGTTATCGAGTCCGATATGATAATAATGCATTGCCGGCTCATCGGTATAAAAGCCGGGAACAATTGTACCGAAATCAGATCCAACGGCTTCTTTATATTTATTATGAGTAAGCTGCAGGAATCTTTCTGTGGATTCAGGATTAAGTGCATCTATATAATAATCAATTTCCTTTTCGAGGAAGTAGAGCAATCTCCATTTACCTACAGGTGCCTCCCAGGGGATCACGGCATTAAACGAAAGATTAGGAGTTAAATCGATCAGGGTTTTTATTCCATTCCTATATTCTTCATCGGAACATGCAAAAGCAGCAGCAGGTCTTGAATTGCCTGTATTAACATATCTGTCATCTGTAGCTTCCAGAAAAGTAAAGAGCGGACCATCAACCATTAACGGAACCAGTTCAAGATATTTCTGTTTCAAATGAGGAAACTGTTTCGGTACCTGTCTTTCTGCTGTTCCGCTCGGCCAGTTCATTTCATCATAAACCCATGCATCTATCCCGATTTCCTTTGCCTTTTTGACCGCGAATTTTACTCTTTCAAACCAGGTATCCGACAAATAACCTATCTTCTCACCAAAGCGGCCGTGAATAAAAAATCCCGGTATTCCGTGCGACTTATATTCTTTTATCTGCCATTCCATTTCCTCCTCATTCATTTCTCCATTCCAGAACCAGAAAGGAAGAATTCCCATTTCCTTAGGAGGATTCTTAAAATTCTCTCTTGTTAATGTTTCACCAGTCACTAATTTTTTGGAAAAGGCCATAAACTTTTTTTTGTTGTTTGAATGATTTGATTATTAAATTTTTTCTAGACTGGCGCGGGTTAAAGTCATTGGTCGTCATCGATAGTCATTGATTATCATTTACAGACTATGATGGTCATTTATAGTCAAACAGGCTTCAGTATTTTCAATGACTATAAATAAAAATCAGAATATCCAAGTTGTTTTTAGAATCCCAGGCTTATCGTAAATCTGTTGGGTGATTCAAGGAAATTGTAGCTGACATATGCATAATCAAAATTTATTCTGATGCCATCTATTGTATAATCGACTCCGGCACCAACGCTAAGATTTCCTTCATCATAATTAACTTTATATCCGCCTCTTAATGAAAAGATGTTCAGAATTTTATATTCCAATCCCAGGTTAAGTCTTTCCTTATAATCATTTGTATGTATTGCATC
>DATICR010000390.1:0-6581 GCA_035456745.1 Ignavibacteriaceae bacterium | reverse complement strand
GGAATAATCAGCAAAGAACCAAGCATCATCAAGAGAGAACGTTTTCCGACCCTATCAGCCATTAGTCCGAATAATGGTGTAAAGAACATTGCAGCAAGTGTCAGCATACTTGAAAGATTTCCACCCACCTCGCGGGTAGTTCCGTGGGCTTCCTGAAAATATTTAATTGCGAAGGTCTGGAACGGAAACATAGCCGAATAGAATGTAACACAAAGAGCTGTGATGAACCAGAAAGATTTCCCGAAGCTGAATATTTCCCTGAGAACAATTTTTTCCTGCGGTCCCTCTTTTTTCAATTCGAAATTTTTGGATGCATAAACATCCATAAAATAATATACCACGATGCAGATGAGAGCAAAAATTCCTGCGCCGACGGTTATCCACAGAGGCGACTGCCAGTATGTATAAAGTTCTCTACCCCAGCTGGGTGAATTTAAAGCCAGAAAAGAGCCTAATCTTGCGACGGTCAGATTCAAGCCGAAAGCGAATGATAGCTCTTTACCCTTAAACCATTTTGCAATTATAGTGGTTATAGCAACTATCATAGATTCAGCGCCCAATCCAAAAATCAATCTACCTGCAGCCATAAGGATAATATCCCCTTTTACAGCAGTAACAAGTGCACCTGTCATAATCAGGATAGTGAAGATGATAACAGAAATTCTTGTACCAATTTTATCTATCAGCATTCCTCCGAGCAGAACCATAATGATATTCGGGAAACTATAAATAGCATTCAATAAACCAATATCAGAATCAGAAAAATGTAATTGTTTGGAAAGAAGATCTGCCAGAGGACTAATACTATCATAAATATAATAATTGCCGAACATGGCAAAACTTATGAAGAGGAGTACCATCCATCTGAAGAATGCAGAAGGTTCTTTTTTTATGATTTCAGCTGACATCGTTTAGACTTTTGATTTTGAAAAAATAAGTTTGGTTAAAATAAGAAAAAGTGCGGAAGTATTGAAGTTGGAATGTTAAAAAGGGGGCCGTGATAAACGGCCCCGGGTTTTAATTATTTTACAGGAATGTTCTTTAGAACAGATTTAAGTTGTTCCCAGAACAACGGGATTGTATCAATTTTAAGCTTTTCATCAGGTGAGTGAACGCCGAACATTGTAGGACCGAATGAAATCATATCCATGTCAGGATATTTTTCATTTATTATTCCGCATTCAAGACCTGCGTGAATAGCCTTAACTTCAGGCTCTCTGCCATAAAGATCCTGGTATGTTTTTTTGAAAATTCCCAATATCTCTGAATTTACATTTGGTTTCCAGCCGGGATAGCCATCCCCGGAAGTAATTTCAGCATCGGCCAGTTTGAAAACCGAAGTAACCATATTTGTAATATCAACATTTTCGGTAGCTACAGAACTTCTCTGGCTGGTTACTATATTTACTTTATTTCCTGTAGTATTTACGGTAGCCAGATTTGTTGAAGTTTCAACAAGACCGGGAATGTCGGGAGACATTGTAATTACGCCATGCGGACAAGCATACAAAGCATTCAAGATTTTCTCCTGTGATTTTCCGTCCATCACTTTTATAGATTTCCTATGCTTCTCAGCTGTAACGTTAAGGTCTGGTTCATTAGTTGCAAGCTCAGTTTTTATCGTATGATTATATCCGCTGACAAAGGACTCAAATTCTTTTTTCTTATCCTTCGGGACTGCAACAGTTGCAAATGCCTCACGGGGAATAGCATTATGTTTATTACCACCTTCAATGTGTCCAAGCTTAATTTTCATTTGTGACTGAAGATTCCAGAGAAGGCGTGTAATAATCTTAATTGCATTTCCACGTCCGGTATGGATTTCAAGACCCGAATGTCCGCCTTTCAATCCAGCGACTTTTATTTCATAGAAAGTATAATTCTCATTTACCGCCTGCGGACGGAATGTGAATGAAGCGGCAGTATTTTGACCTCCCGAACATCCGATATATAAAGTACCTTCTTCCTCAGAATCCATATTTATAAGAATTTCAGCTTTAAGTACATCAGGGGACAAACTGGAAGCGCCTGTCAACCCGGTTTCCTCATCCAGAGTGAATAGACACTCAATAGGGCCATGTTCAATTTCATTATCTTCAAGTACTGCAAGTGCGGTAGCAACACCAATTCCGTTATCGGCCCCGAGGGTAGTACCTTTAGCTTTTACCCATTCACCGTCGATATATGGTTCAATAGGATCCTTATCAAAATCGTGCTGTACATCGCGGTTTTTCTCGCAGACCATGTCCAGATGTCCCTGCAGGACGACTGTTTTCAGATTTTCCTTTCCGGGAGTAGCCGGCTTACGGATTATAACATTTCCAAAATTATCTGTAAGGGTTTCGAGATTCAATCTCCCGCCGATTGATTTAACATATCCGGCAACCCTTTCTTCCTGTTTGCTGCAGCGGGGGTATTTGCAAAGTTCTTCAAAATGTTTCCACACCAAAGAAGGATTCAGATGACCTAATACTTCACCCATCACTCTTCTCCTTTCATTTCTTTAAAATTTATGAATTTATAAATATACAACTGATTAAGAAATTTAGACACTCTTTCAAAAACCGGCTGGATTTTTTCGCCGTGGGTTTTAAGCAGATTCTGGGATATTGCATATACATTTTTTTTACCATCAATTTCAAGCCAGGTACTCGAACCGAACTCATCGAATTTTACACGTACGAAAGGATCCCTTACCCGGGAATTGAAAATTTTAGCTAAAATTTTGTTATGGAACCGGGGAATAAGTACCGAAACCATTCCATTATCACCAGTTTCGTTTGCATAAATACGGAAAGGTGTAAGCTCCATTATATTGCGTATATCAGATTTTTTTTTGCGGGAGAAAAAAGACATTCTTTTACTAAAACTTTTTATAAAAAAAGAATGAGGCGTCCTGATATAAGGACTACCTCATTCTGAAATTAAAATTATATATCAGAAAAGTGCTGATGGCGGAGCAGGTTCATCAGGTTTTCCTGCATTTGCCAGAGGCACTTTAATAAGAATATAACCAACAACTACGAATACCAACAGACTTATGAGGAATGAAGGTTCAGCAAATACAATTGGAGTCCTCCAATCCACAACAGCAAAGAAGGCAAATAATAATCCAATCAATGCTTCCCCTGCTATAAGTCCTGATGCCAGAAGAACCCCATTATTTTCACTGCGGGCTTTCTGTGCATCGTTCAACTGACGGTTGCGGGACATTATATCAAGAATTCCTTTTATTAATCCACCGATAAAGATGGCGAAAGAAGTTTCCAGTGGTAAATACATACCTACACACACAAGCATAGGACTTTTAACTTTTACAAGAATAAATCCAATCGCCATTAAAATGCCGACTATTATAAGAGGCCATGCCATATCGCCCCCTACGATTCCTTTTGCCAGTATAGCCATAAGACTTGCCTGTGGAGCCGGATAAGCACTTCCGCCTAATCCTGTTCCACCGGTATTGATATCTCCCTGGTGCAAAATCAGCAGCGGGAAGAACATTACTGCAGATGCCAGAAGTACTCCGAAAAGATCTCCTACCTGCATTTTCCAGGGGGTACCGCCAAGTATATGTCCAACTTTAAGGTCCTGAAGCATTTCACCTGCAACAGCGGCCGCGACGCAAATTACCGCGGCAACTCCTAAAACTGCTATAATACCGGAAACACCTTTAACGCCTAACGCAACCATTAGAACTGCAGCAATTATAAGTGTGGAAATTGTAAGTCCGCTTACAGGATTATTTGATGAGCCGATAAGTCCTACCAGGTATCCTGAGACTGCAGCAAAAAAGAATCCTGCAATTATCATCACTAAAGTAGCAACCAAGGCAGCTGTTACATCACCGGAGAAATAATCATACAGGAAGAATGTAGCAATTGCAGAAAGTCCTATTCCAATAAAAACCCATTTGTAGTTCATGTCTTTTTCTGTACGGCTCTCTACGACCGTTCCGCCGGAAGCTGCTTTTCTTACGTCGCGGATTGCTCTACCTAAACCGGCAGCTAAACTTTTTCTCATCCTGTATAAAGTAAACGCAGCGCTCATTAACATTCCGCCGATTGCGATGGGACGTACAATAGTGCGCCAAACATTTGTAGCTAAAGTTATCCATGTATCATCAGTAACCTGAGTACCTGATGCCTGCATTGAAGCAAGAAGTTGTGGACCGAGAAAATAAAGAAGCAGCGGAACAAAAAGTCCCCAGGCTAGAAGTCCTCCTGTAAAATTCAGAGCGGCAAGATTAGGACCAATAATATAGCCAACGCCCATATATGCAGGACTAACGCCCGGAGTGCTTAAAAGTGCACCGCCACTAACATCAACATTTGCACCTCCAGAGATTGCAATTTTCTTCTGCATAAAAGGGACAAATTTTTCCCAGGATGATGCAAAGAACTGTATTTGTTTTAAAATCTGGATTAGAGCACCGAGTCCCATTGCCCAGAAAAGGAATTTAGCACCGCTGGCACCTGTTCTTCCGGCTTTATGTATTTGAGATGCAGCAACTGATTCAGGGAAAGGAAGCTCGCGATCTTCAACCATAACGCGGCGAAGGATCGAAACAAAGAGAATACCAATAATACCTCCGACGAATATAATCGCCGTGGTTTCAAAATAATGTCCCCAGGTGAAAAAATCCGTCCATACACCTGCAATCAGAAATGCAGGTATCGTAAATATTGTGCCGGCTGCAACTGATTCACCAATGGAACCTACAGTACGTGCAAAATTTTCTTCAAGAATAGAACCTTTAAAAATTCTCAATACTGCCATACCGATTACAGCCGCAGGATAAGTAGCAGCAATCGTCATGCCTGCTTTAAGACCCAGATAAGCATTTGCCGCACCCAGAACAACACACATTACCAAACCGATAAGCAATGCTCTCATTGTAAATTCGGCCATGTTCGTATTTGCAGGAACAAAAGGTACGAACGATTTTTGTTCAGATTGGGCCATGTTCGTCTGTGGAGAGGCAACAGATACGGACGGCTTTTGTTCAGACATATAATACTCCTTCTTTCGTGAGAAGTTTAGAATAAAAAACTTTCAAATATAACGAGGATTATGGCTATTCTTCAAGATAAAGATAAATTAAATTCAAATTAGAACGAAGTTAAGAAAGAACTAATTATTAGATTATCAGAGTTGAAAATATAAATTGAGTGGTAATTCAAATTTTTTTTCAGAATTTCATTTTTCTCATCCCGATATGACATATCGCAAAATCATATTTCACCGGATCATCAGGTTCAAATTTCTTCAGATTTTCAGTTATTTCCTCAGCCATTTTCCAGCTTACATTTTTTCGCGAAGTAAGTTTAAGCTGTCTACAAATCCTGGCAACGTGTGTGTCGACAGGAATCACTAATTTATTTTTTGGTATTTCAGGCCATAATCCAAAATCAAGATCATCTTTTCTTACCATCCATCTGAGAAACAAGTTATTTCTTTTGCAGGCGCTCCCAAGTTCCGGCAGAGGGAACATAAATCTGACACCACGACTTAATTGTTTCTCTTTTGTCAGTTTCTTAATTTCATTAATAAAATAATGGGAAAATCCTGAGAGTGCATTTTTAATATTTACATCATAATTTTTATAAAACTTCAGAAAGAGAGTTTTCAGAGAATTATGCTGTCTGTATACTCCTTCCATAACGCGGAATAAATTTATTATATCTTCAGAAGAATAAAACCGGTGGTAAAAAGATTTTAATCTTTTATCTTTTTTATAATCCCGGAACGAAGTAATGAATTTATAAGGCTGATTTTCAGAAATCATAACAAATTTATTCAGGGTACTTATAATCTGCTTTACATTTCCATATGCAAAAACAGAAGCAACAAATCCCATCACCTCAATATCTTTTTGATCGTAATACAAATGTAGAAATTGTAAAGGATCCGGTGAAATTTGCGATTTGTCAAAAGCTTTATAATGATAATCCAGTTTTTGTTTAAGATTCATTCAATCAAGCTAAAAGATGTGCAACTATAAACCCTGTGAACATTGAAAGGAGTGATGATAATAATGTCCCGATAAGAACATACTCGGCAAAATCTCTGTCCTCAAGCTCCCTATACCTGATTACACCTTTTGCCGCAATAACAAAACCTATAGCTGCAAACTGTCCAATCATTACAAAAAAGTAAATCAATATTCTTTCCAGTATACCTATGATTCTTCCTGCATTAAGTTCCTTCTTATCCGGTTCGGATGTTTCCCGGAACACCGGTATCTTCCCGCTGACATCAAAAATAAATCTTATAAATAAATTCGATTCATTCAGCAGAAAAAATAATCCGGAAAGGATGATTATTACATGCATCTCCGTGACATTTAATTTTGAGAGAGGATTAAAAATATTGAAAACATTTTCTATTCCCGGCAGAAGTGAAGGATTAAATGACAAATTGATTATTCCCGCGCCATATATAAAGGATACAAGGCATAATAGCAGAAAAGAGATAAAGCGGAACATATTTAAATGCGAGAATATTTTTTCAGCAAGATATTCCAAATAATCAATAATAAAGAGAACTATCAGAAGAGAAATCAATACAATAGATATATC
>DATICR010000389.1:0-4796 GCA_035456745.1 Ignavibacteriaceae bacterium | reverse complement strand
TAACACAACTGTCTGATATCCCCCCAAAAAATAAGTGGCGGGAAATTATCCGTGAAAATCACATTGATAATGCTTTGAATCAAAAACTAAGGAAACTTATAGAACTCGAGGAATCAGGAGGTACTGTCACCGTTTATACCGCTCCGGTATCTGATAAGAAAAAAATGAAAGAGGTTATTGAATTAGTTAAAAACCGGTATGGTGAAATAAACGGAATAATTCATTGTGCCGGTATTGTTAAACCTGGAATTATATCTGCAAAAGAGAAAGGAACAATTGAAAATGTATTTTTATCAAAAGTTGAAGGCACGCTTATTCTGAATGATTTAGCTAAGGATTTACATTTGGATTTCTTCGTTCTCTGTTCATCAACTACTTCAATTACTACTCCTTTCGCAGAGTCGGATTATAGTGCTGCCAACGCTTTCCTCGATGTCTTCGCCCAATATTCCAATTCTGTTAATAAATTTTATACCCTGAGCATCAATTGGCCGGGCTGGAAAGAAATCGGGCAGCTTGCAAATTTGAAAATGTTAAAAGGTACTGAAGAATGGAAAAAGTCGGCTCTTGATTTGGCAATATCACCACAAGAAGGTTTGGAAGCTTTTAAATTAGCTCTGAGTTCTGATTTGAATCAGGTAATTGTAAGTCCGGAATCTTTGGAAAATTTTAGCTTAAAACGTACTGCATCATTCATCCCGGAAACAACACAATTAGATGATATCAAAATTGATGATGAAGAAAATGAAAAAACAAATGTTGAAGAGAATTTGGCTTTAATATGGAAAGATATTTTAGGAGTTATGGAAAACGGTAAAGATGATAATTTTTTTGAATTGGGCGGTCACTCTCTTCTGGCAATGCAATTGATTTCTGCAATCCGGAAAACTTTCCTGGTGGATTTGAATCTTGAGAATATTTTAGATGAACCAACTTTTTCTGCTATTTGCAAAAAAATCAATGAACTAATCTCTTTGAAGAAAGTTATGCAATAAACATTTTATTGAGTTTCAATTACTATGAGCAATTATTTGACATCCGTTAAACAAAATAAAAGGAAGAAAAGAAACTATCTCATAGAATATGAGAAAACTGTTTTTGAGACAATAAGTCAAACCTCTGATATAGTCAAGGTAGCTCCCCTTTCTTATTCGCAGCAGCAGATGTGGGTAATTGAACAAATGCAGCCGGGAAATTATGCTTACAATTTACCATTAGCCTTTCGGATAAAGGGAAAATTGAATGTCGAATTACTTGAAATTTGCCTTAACAAAATTATCAGACGTCATGAGATTATGAGAACAACTTTTAGTGTTTTGGATAATCAGCCTAAACAGTTGATTCACAGGGAATTTCAATTAAAGATTAAGAGTATTAACCCCGGGGATTTTAATGGTGATAATTCCGAAGATGCAATAAATATTTTATTAAGCACAGAAGTAATACAGCCATTCGACATTTCGACCTTACCTTTAATAAAAGTAACCTTGATTGAACTTTCTGATGAAGAACATATCCTGCTGCTGAATATGCATCATATCATATCTGATGGCTGGTCTATGAAAATCTTATTGTATGAACTATCCGGTTTTTACAATAGTGCATTGGATAATGTTAAATTCAGTTTGCCTGAACTTCCGATTCAATATTCTGATTATGTAAACCTGAAGCGTCGAAAGGATTGGTCGCCATCCTATCATGAACAATTGGATTATTGGTCAAATCAGCTTCAGGGAAATTTACCGAATCTGGATTTACCGTATGATAAACAGCGGTCCGCAGTTCAATCACCAAAAGGTTCAGGTTTATTATTTTTCCTGTCGAAGGATCTTACAGATAAATTAAATTCTATTGGTATAAAAAGGGGCTGTACATTTTTTATGACTGTTCTTGCTGCATTCCAGGTATTCCTGAATAAATATTCAGGAATGGATGATATAATTATTGGAAGTCCTGTTTCAAACAGATCGGCTTTAGGGGAAAACCTGATCGGCAATTTCCTTAATATGGTCGCTTTAAGATCTGATATTTCAAAATATCCTGATTTTCTGACTTTATTGCAAAATTCAAGAAAAATTACACTTGAAGCATTGAAACATTGGGATTTGCCATTTGAAAAAATAGTTGAAGTTTTAAAGATTAAAAGGGACCTCAGCAGAAACCCTGTTTTTCAGGTTATGCTGCAGTTCCTGCCCGGCTTTTCATTTAGTTTAAACCGTCTGGAAATAAGTAATTTCTTCTTTGATACCGGCTATTCTCAGCTTGATCTTGCTTTACATCTGTATCAGTCAAATGATGGTTATAATTGTCGGTTGGAATATGATACTGATTTATTTGCAGAAGAAACCATCAGAAGAATGATAACCAATTTTCAGTATTTGTTGAATTCTCTCGCAGATAACCCTGAACAAAAAATATCTGATATTTCAATAGTAAATCCCGGCGAAAGTAACAAGCTTATATGTGAATGGAATAATACTTATGAATGGTTTCCTGAAGATTTAACCTTAGCAGAATTGTTTGAAATGCAGGTCGAAAAAACTCCGGATTCCATTGCAGTAATTTATGGTGAAAGTAAACTCACTTATATGGAATTGAATCAAAAGGCTAATCAAATCGCTAATTACCTTAGAGATATCGGAGTTGTGCCTGAAACTATCGTCGGGCTTTGCATGGAAAGATCATTGGAAATGGTTGCAGGGATTTTAGGAATATTAAAGGCAGGTGGGGCCTATCTGCCAATCGACCCGGAACAGCCGGTAGAACGAATCCGATTTATTATAAATGATGCCGGAGTCAAACATGTATTGACTGCAAAATTATATCGGGACATGTTCCCGGAAAATCAATTAATATTAATGGATTCTGATTGGGGATCTGATTCTTATAATACTGATAATATTTCTACAGCAGTTACCTCCCGGAATCTTGCATATGTTATATATACATCGGGCTCAACCGGCCAGCCAAAAGGGGTTATGGTAGAACATCTCTCTGTCGTCAATTTCTTATTCTCTATGAAACAAAAGCCCGGAATTTCCGAAAAGGACATTTTATTGGCGGTAACAACTATATCATTTGATATTGCAGGACTTGAACTTTTTTTGCCGTTAATCAGCGGAGCAAAGGTTTATCTCACAAATAAAGTTCAGGCAGGCGATGGATATTTGCTGAAGAAATTAATCGAAAAAATGAATGTCACTATTATGCAGGCTACGCCGGCGACATGGAAATTAATGATCGACGCGGGCTGGGAAAAAACTCCCGGATTGAAAATGTTGTGCGGCGGAGAATCATTTTCTCGTGAATTTGCTGATGAATTACTAACAAAAGGTGCAAGTCTTTGGAATATGTATGGGCCAACAGAAACTACTATTTGGTCATCCGTAAATAAAATTGAAAATGATAAATTACCTGTTTTGATTGGACCACCCATTTCTAATACTCGCTTTTATGTGGTCGATAAATTTAACCGGATAGTTCCGATAGGTGTTCCCGGGGAACTCCTTATCGGTGGATCGGGAATCGCCAGGGGATATCTTAATAGAGATACTCTGACCGCTGAAAAATTTATACCTGATATGTTTTCGCGGGATGGAAAAAATCTATATCGCACAGGCGATCTTGTTAAATATAATTCCGAAGGTAAAATTCAGTTTTTAGGCCGCCTCGACTACCAGGTGAAGATAAGAGGATTTAGAATTGAAACAGGAGAAATTGAAAATGTTCTGAATTTTCATGAAAGTATTAAACAGTCATTAGTAACTCCAGTGGACAACAATAAAGGAGAAAAAACTCTTACAGCTTATCTGGTAACTGCTTCACAGAATAATTTTTCTGTAAAAGAGATTAGAAATTATTTAAAAAAGAAATTACCGGATTATATGATTCCCTCATTTTTCATTAAGCTGGATAAATTTCCTTTAACTCCAAATGGAAAAATAGACAGGAAGAAATTGCCTCTGCCTGAACATAAAATACTCTCCTCTGTAAATCATTCGGTGCCAAGAGATGAACTTGATATACAACTTAAGCTTATCTGGGAAAAAGCATTTGGGGTAAATAACATCAATATAAATGATGACTTTTTTGAAATTGGCGGTCATTCACTTTTAGCAGCGCAAATATTTGCTCAGATACGGAAAATATTAAACAAAAATCTTCCGCTTGCTACACTTTTTCGGGCTTCAACTATCTCACGGCTGGCAGATGTGATTAGAGAAAATAATTGGAAACCTTCATGGAGTTCATTGGTTCCAATAAAATTAAAAGGTAATAAACTTCCTGTGTTTCTTATCCATGGGGCCGAAGGTAATATATTATTGTATAAAATGCTTGCTAATTATCTGAGTGATGATCGCCCTGTTTATGGACTTCAATCCCAGGGATTGGATGGAAAGAGCCCTATTCTTGAAAATGTCAGAGAAATGGCACAAAAATATATTATGGAAATAAAAAGCGTTCAGCCTGAAGGACCATATTATCTGGGCGGATATTGTCTGGGAGGCACAATCGCTTATGAAATGTCACAGCAATTAACAAGTGCAGGCGAGGAAGTTAGTTTAATCGCACTGATTGAAACATGTAACATTCAGAATAACAGAACAAAGCTTTCTTTTTTATTGAAGACTCTTCATAAAATAGAAAATATATTTTTTCAGTTAATGAATTTGTATATAACAAGAAAGAAAAACCGTATTAATTATTTCAGTGAAAAATTAAAAGTTGAAATTGAAAGGTTCAAAGTTAAAATCGACATATTATATTCTAAAATATTTTCGATTTTAAAATCCGAC
>DATICR010000388.1:0-18055 GCA_035456745.1 Ignavibacteriaceae bacterium | reverse complement strand
AAAACAGAATCGACCACTTTATCACTGCTTCCTAGAGCTCCTGTATGAGATGAGGCAGCTTTCATACCACCTAAAGTTCTTCCTCCTTTAAGAATGATTACAGGCTTTGTTATTTTATCTTCAACGAATTTCTGAATAAATTTTTTCCCGCAAGCAAAGCTTTCGAGATAAAGAGTTATCACATTTATATTTTTATCGTTCTGCCAGTAACCGAGGAAATCATTTTCACTCATATCAGCTTTGTTACCGACGCTGATGAAATGCCCAAAACGTATATCGGTTTCGCGGAGTGAATTCAAGACCGCCGCTCCAATAGCACCACTTTGGGAAAGAAATGCCATTGTGCCAGTCTCAGGTCTTTCAGCAACAAAAGTCGCATTCAGTTTAATTGAATCGAAGGTATTTATTATTCCCATACAGTTAGGTCCTACAAGCCTGCCGCCGTGTGAATTAATAAATCCGGCAAGTTCTGCTTCTCTATGAGCGCCTTCTTTACCTGTTTCTTTAAATCCTGCGGTTATGAGAATAATTGAAGTCACTTTTTTGTCGAGAAGCTGTTGTATTGATTCTTGCACAAATTGTTTTGGAACCATTACGATAGCAAGATCAATTTCATCTTTAATATCAGGAACGGATGGGTAACATTTTATTCCGAGAATTTCTTCTGTTTTAGGATTAACAAGAAATAGTTTCCCAGTATAACCATAATTTTTTACACAACTCGTGAGTTCATAGCCAAGATTGCCTTTTTTACCGGACGCACCCACAATACACAACGATTGCGGATAGAAAAATTTATCTATAATTGATTCCATAGAATCCCCAACGTTCATAAAAATAACATTGCAAAATTACAACAAATGAAAGTTTTTACCTAAAAACGAATGAAAAACTCCCCCATTTTGCGGTATAATTGCAAAAATTTTATAAGGTATATTTCATCTGATTTTTATATCTTAAATAATTCCCAATTTATTTATTGAGTAATCCATGTGCACAAATAAAAATTATATCGGTGCTGCTTTATTACTTTTTATATTAATTAGTTTTACAGCGAGTGCAAAAAATGCATTAAAATTTGAGCGGCTATCCCTTGATGAAGGCGCAGCACTAAACCTGACGTATTGTATGCTCCAGGACCATAAAGGTTTCATCTGGTTCGGGACAATGTATGGACTTGTAAAATATGACGGCAGAGATTATTTCATTTATAAGAATAATCCATACGATTCAAGTTCAATTTCTTTTGATGACATTATATCACTTTATGAAGATACAAAACATAATATATGGATCGGGACATGGGGAGGAGGACTAAATTGTTTTAATCCTGAGACAGGAAAATTTAAAAGATATATAAATAACGGGAATAAGAAGGGTGAAATTTCAGGAAATATTATATGGACGATTTGTGAAGATGATAATCACAATATGTGGTTCGGTACTGAAACAGGCGGATTAGATAAACTAATTCCTGGGTCGAATACCTTTAAGATATACAGATACCTGAATAATAATGCTAAAAATATTCCGGTTAACTCCGTCCGATGTATCTATAAATCAAAAGACGGCAATTTATGGATCGGCAATGCAGATGGATTATCTGTTTATAATAAAAGAACCGATGATTTCATAAATTATTCAATCAAATCATTTGAAAAATCACTTAGTGTAAATACTATATATGAAGACAAAAGGAATAATTTATTAATCGGGACATCTGAAGGTCTGTTTATATTTGACAGAAACGTGAAAAAATTCAAAAGTGCTGAACTACCGGATTTACATAATGAATTTATTCATTCCATTTGCGGGGCAGAAGGAAATATACTCTGGATAGGGACAATCAATGGATTATATAAAGTTGATTCAAATAATGGAAATATTTATCATTTTTTTAATGTTACAGTAGACCCGACTTCATTAAGCGGTAATAACATAATAAATCTCTTTACCGATAAATCAGGGATAATCTGGATAAATGCTTACGGAACAGGTATAAATAAACTTGATAAAAATATCTCACCATTTATTTCTAATTCACCGATGGGTGAAGACATAACAAATCCCAGCAATAATTCAGTCAATGCGTTTTGTACTACTGATCAAAATAATATATGGCTGGGGACACCTGGTGGATTATTTTGCTATGATAAGAAAATGGAAAGTTTCCGGAATTATTCTTCCGGAAAAGCTGAAATAATTACTTCACTTTACCCTGATAAAAATCATATATGGATTGGCACAGCAAATGGTTTAAGATTATTCAATTCCGTCACAATGAAATATGAGACTCTTCCTTCGCCACTTAAAGACAATAAGCTGCTAAAAACATTCAGACTCCCTGCCCTTTTGAAGGATAAGCTAAAACTATATATCGGTACTTATGGAAGGGGCCTGTATGTTTTTGATCAAAAAACTAATTATTTGAAAAATTATAACGCTAAAGATTGGGATGAAGATAATCATGCCAATTATGTATTGTGTTTCTGTCAGGATAACCTTAACCCTGAAATTATCTGGATTGGTACATATGGCGGACTAATCAGGATGAATATTAATCAAGGTTCATTCAAAGTATTCCGGCATAAATTGAATGATCAAATGAGTCTGAGCAATGACTACGTTTTTTCAATAAAAAGAGATTCAAGGAATATCCTCTGGATTGGAACAGCTAACGGATTAAATAAAATGAATGAGAAGACTAATGACTTCATTCATTATTATGAAAAAGATGGTTTGCCCAGCAGCGTAATTAGTTCTATAGTTGAAGATGATGAAGGTAATCTATGGATCAGCACAAATTACGGAGTTTCAAATTTTAATCCTGAAAAGGATAAATTTACAAATTATGATATGAAGGATGGGTTACGTAATAATTTATATTTGAATTATTCTTATCTGAAGGATGCCGAAGGAAATATTTATTTCGGAGGGATCAACGGATTTGATATTATTCAACCTTCTTTATTAAATCAAAGCGATTATGTTCCGGGAATATATATAACATCAGTTAAAAAAATGAATAGTGAAGGCAAACAAACGGATATTCCTCCCTTTAATAAAGAAATTGAACTCGCATATAATGAAAATTTTATAAAGCTGAAATTTGTTTCACTGGATTATACAAATCCTTCTGAGAATTTATATAAGTACATGCTTCCTGGAATTGATAATGACTGGATCTTTTCAGGTAATATAAATACAGCGGTCTACACAAATCTATCTCCCGGCGATTACACATTTTATGTTAAAGGAAGTAATAGCAGCGGCGTATTTAATCCTGAAGCAGCTTCTTTAAGAATTACAATACTACCACCATTCTGGAAAACCACCTGGTTTATCATATCTGTTACAGCGATATCGGCTTTAATTATTTATTTATTTTACAGATTGAGAATCAGACAAAAAATAAATCACGCGATTGAATTAGAAAAAATCAGACAGGAGGAAGGTGAAAAGATCAGGAAAAAAACTGCTGCAGATTTTCACGATGAACTTGGACACAGGCTGACTAGGATATCCCTACTTTCGGAAATAATCAAAAGGGAAATAGGAACTTCTTCACAGGAACTGACTACTTTGCTGAATAAAATATCTTCTAATTCGTATGAACTATATGAAGGAACAAAAGATTTTATCTGGGCAATCGATCCTCAAAAAGATTCACTTTATGAGCTGCTCGTAAGATTAAAAGATTTTGGTGATGATTTATTTGAAGACTCAGATATTTCATTCGAAGTGAAAGGGATCGAGGAACCTGAACTGAAGGATAAAATTTTAACGATGGATTGGAAGCGACATCTGGCATTAATTTTCAAAGAAGGGATGAATAATTCATTAAAACATGGAAGCAGCAGAAAAATAACAATTGAATCTAAATTAAATGACGATAATGTAGAGATAATTTTATCAGATAATGGTATCGGTTTTATACCTGATTCTGCGGCAAGGGGGAATGGCATAAAAAATATGAAAAAAAGAGCGCAAAAACTTTCAGCTGATCTGGAAGTTATTTCAGCTCCCGGAATCGGGACTAAAATATATTTCAGGGGAAAGATCCCTGAGCAGGAAATGCTCTGCAATTAGAAAGATTATATGATTACTGAAAACATCTCCATCCCGGGCAGCATATATAATAATCCGGGAGAAAATAAAGTAAAAATAATTATCGTTGAAGATGATGAAATCATCAGGGAAAGTTTTGTTTCTTTGATAAATGAGTCGGGCAGGTTTTTATGTACCGAAGCTTATGAAGATTGTGAGACCGCATTAAAGTATTTCAAGCGGGAGGATCCTGATATAGTACTTATGGATATAGAACTGCCTGGTATATCGGGTATTGAGGGCATAAAAAAAATAAAAAAGCTTAAGCCCGAAACTGATATAATAGTTATTACCGTTCACTCAGAGGATGATAAAGTTTATGATGCTTTGTGTGCCGGGGCGAACGGTTATCTAATAAAAAACATTTCTCCTCAAAAGTTAATCGATTCGCTTGAAGAATTATACAGGGGAGGTGCTCCGATGAGTACGGAAATAGCCAGGAAAGTTATCGAATCATTCCATCGCAATTCAGTATCTCCCTTATCTCCCCGTGAAACAGAAGTGCTACAGCTATTGGCCAAAGGTAAAAGTTACACAATGATAGCGAACGATTTATTTATTGACAAGGAAACTGTGCGTACTCATATCAAAAATATTTATTTGAAATTAAATGTCAACTCGAAAGCCGGTGCAATAGAAAGAGCATCAAAAGATAAATTAATCTGATCCTTTCATTAAAAATCACCCAACCTGCAGGATACCGGATATCCTTTTCATTAACTATAATTGATTAAGTATTTGACAATAAAAATCATCAGATTAAAAGGAATCCGTATGAATTATTTAATTTATAAATGCATTACCCGAATTTCAACGGCAGTATTTTTGTTCTGGTTTCTTGGGCCTCTGTTAATATTCGGACAAACTTTTACCAAGGTAACTGATCCCGGTAATCCAATAGTAACAACTAACCTAGATGTAAATTATTCAGGTGCTGCCTGGGTAGATTATGATAATGATGGTGATATGGATCTATATACAACAAAACGATTTTTATTCAGAAATGACGGTAACGGGAATTTTACGCTGCTCACTACGCAAATTGGAACGCATATGCAGCAGCAGCTTGGAAATGGTTGCAGTTGGGGCGATTACGATAATGACGGTGACATAGATATTGCAATTGCAGGGAAATCTACATTGATTTATAAAAATGATGGTCTTGATTTATTTAATACTGTCGATGAAGCTCCTCTGTCAATAAATGCAGATCATCGTGGATGGACTTGTTCCTGGGGCGATTATGATAATGACGGTTTCCTGGATTTGATCATTACTCATCCCTCAGGATTTTTGGGCAGTCCTGAACAGCCCTGTCTTCTGCTTAAAAATAATGGGGATGGAAGATTTACCAATATTACAGGTTATTATTTCACAGACAACATTGCACCTTATACAGTAGCAACCTGGTATGATTTTGATCAGGACGGAGATATAGATTTATTCATCGCCAGCGGTCCAGCAAACGGAAGCGGGCACCGGGATTATCTCTATCGTAACATGCTGATGGAAACAGATACTGTGAATTTTGTTAGGATAGATGATCTTGTCATTGGAACAGATTTACAGGATGGGCAAGTCTGGAATTTCATTGATTATGATAATGACGGGGATTATGATGCATTCATTACGAATTATGGCGGAGCTATCGATCATTTTTACAGAAACGATAACGGGACATATGTAAGTGTCTCGAATGCAATGACAGTAGCTGGTCAACATCTTGCAAATACATGGGCTGATGTAGATAATGACGGTGACCCGGATGTTGCTATCACCGGGGAAGGCGGTACATCATTTTACAGAAATGATGACGGGGTATTTAACAATATAAGTACAGCATTCACTCTTTCCGGATCCCCAAGAGGAGCTACATTCGGAGATTACGATAATGACGGAGATATGGATCTTTTTGTGTCAGGCTCCGGAGACACCAAAGGGTTATTCAGGAATGATAATACAAACGGAAATCATTGGATAGAAATTAATTGTTCAGGTACCATATCAAACTGGTCAGCAATAGGTACTAGGATAAAAACTAAAGCTGTAATCAACGGTAATCCTGTATGGCAATTAAGGGATATTTCCGGTCAAAATAGTTTTAACAGTCAAAATAGTCTGCGTGTGCATTTTGGATTGAAAGACGCCGTATTAGTTGATTCATTAGTAATTCTATGGCCATCAGGTCAGTCGGCTGTTTATACAAATCTAACTGCCGATGATATATATACTTTCAGAGAAATAATTCCCTCAGGTTTTTTAAGATGCAATTTTTCAGCTGACAGGATTTCAGGAAATGACAGTCTTACTGTTCATTTTACTGATCTGAGTCTGACAGATACCGCCAAGCCGGTAATCAGCTGGATGTGGGATTTTAATAATGACGGAACAATTGATGCTACTGAAAAAAATCCCGAATGGACATATACTGTGCCCGGTACGTATACCGTTAAGCTTTCAATTTCAAACTCCACATCAACTTTAAGCAGAACAAGACTGGATTATATTACAATAAATCCTTTGACCGGAATTCCTTCTGAAGAAACCGACATAGCCGAGAAATTTGCTTTGTATCAAAATTTTCCCAATCCATTTAATCCATCTACGAGTATACGATATATAGTCGGCAAAGGGCAGGTTGTTTCGGTAAAAGTTTACGATGTCCTTGGTAAAGAAATTGCACAACTTGTAAATGAATATAAAACACCCGGAACTTATCAGGTTAAATTTGATGGCTCCAAATTTCCAAGCGGACTTTATTTTTATCGTTATTATGCCGAAGGATTTAATGAAGTAAGAAAAATGGTTTTGCTGAAATAATAAAATGTTGATGCAACTATACCCGGTTGAATATATCCAGGTCTTTGGAGATGTGATCGGGATATTCAGTAGTGTAAGACTTAAATAGACTATTACCAAAATGGTAACCGGGTAGTCTTTATTGAAAGGAAGAATAATGTTTAAAATTTTTTTGGGAATAATTTTTTTATCCATTGCAGTCCAGGCACAAACGAAACAACCCTGTTCAACACAAGAATCAAGGCAGTTTGATTTCTGGATTGGTGACTGGGATGCAGAATGGATGACAAAAGATGGAGTAAGGAAATCCGGTTCAAATCAAGTAATTAATTTATTTAACGGATGCGTAATAGAAGAAAATTTTAACGGAGAGCCTGGAAATCAATTGAAAGGGAAAAGCTTTTCGGTTTATGACGCAAAAGAGAAAATATGGAAGCAAACATGGGTAGATAATGGAGGAGGTTACCTTGATTTTAAAGGTGGATTCAATGAAGGGAAGATGATTCTAACACGCAGTACCAATGATAAAAACGGGGCTCCTGTTCATCAGCGTATGGTTTATTACAACATATCTAAAAATGAATTTGACTGGGATTGGGAAATTTCAAGAGATAACGGAAATACCTGGGAATTAAAATGGAGAATCCACTACAGCAGGAAATGAATCTGAAGATTTCCTTTATCTTAAAATATTTTCCATTTCTTGATTCTGCCTAGGTGTTTTGATTTAAAAGCTCCCGCATTTCTTTTATGGCTTCTTTAATTCCTACAAAAACAGTTCTTGCTATAACCGAATGTCCGATACTAACTTCATCTATATCTTTAATTTCTCTGAATATTTTTATGTTCTGGTAATTCAAACCATGTCCTGCATTAACACCCATACCGAGCTTCTTTGCATGTTTTGCAGCCAGTCGTATTTTTTCAAGCTCATCAAATTGGTCTTCTTCAATGTAGGTATTTGCAAAGACACCTGTATGGATTTCAATAAAATCAGCGCCAATCTCTGATGATGCATCGATCTGGTTAATATCAGGTTCGATAAATAATGAGACTTTTATTTCATTTTTATGCAGTTCCCTGATAGCATTTTTAAATTTAGTTATATCATCGAGTACATTTAACCCGCCTTCAGTTGTAAGCTCCTGTCTTTTTTCAGGAACAATTGTAGCAAGTTCAGGGCCAACGTCGCAGGCAATTTTAATTATTTCATCTGTTGCAGCCATTTCCAGATCAAGTTTAGTTGTTAACAATTCCCGCAATAATCTAACATCTCTTTCACTGATATGTCTTCTATCTTCTCTCAGGTGTACAACTATACCATCGACTCCCGCCTGTTCTGCCAGCAGTGCAAATGTAACGGGATCCGGCTGATCCTCCCCTCTTGCATTTCTCAATGTTGCTATGTGATCGACATTTAAGGCAAATCTCATGATAATTCCTTTAGAAAATGTGCTTTAATATATTCAAAATTGAATTAATTCCGATACCGTAATCCTGTGTCCGGTAACGGAGAGTTGAAACCAGGTCAATGCTAACCATGACAAAGCCATGTGTAATGATGCAATAATAAACAGAAACGGTTCTCCATGCCAGGACACCGAGAGCGATGCCTGCGACAATTGCTCCGAATGTTTCAATGACCGGCTTTCCATTATGCAGAATTAAAAAGGGAATCATCTGAATAAATATTGCATAATATCCGAATTTTCCTTTCAAGCCGAAGAGCATGAAACCCCTCCAGATAAATTCCCAGGCTACCAGATAAATAATAAGTCCGGCTTCAAAGATTAAAAACGTATTCCAATTATCCCGAACCGAAACAAGCTGAGGATACGTTCTCACAAAATCAGGATATGAAGAAAAAATCCAGACCAAAGGAAGCATAATAACCAGAAATATTATTGTTAATACAAATCCGGCTTTATAATCCCCCGCGGTCAGTCCAAAATCTTTCAGATTTTCTTTAAGGATTAATTTTATGATTAAGACAGGAAGAACAAATAGTGTGAAAAAATCCCCCAGGTACCAATAAAGATATTCATATAAATAAACGTTTGGGTTAAACTCATAATAAGGAAATATATAAAGTCTGAAAAATCCCCTTGAGGTATAATACCAGGAAATAGTCTGCAGTATTGCTACGGTTATAAAAATTATGATAATTTTTCTGTCAAGAGAAAGTGTAATCTGTTTAAGATTTTTAACTTCTGATTTTATTGAAAATTTGCTCATAATTCAGATTGAAAAATAGAAAAAGGCAGATTTATTTCATAAATAATTAACGAATTCCTGAATTATCGAATTCCCGAATCCAATTCGCCAATTCATAAATTCGTTAATTCTAAAATTGACCTTGACAAATTTTGCCGTTGGTATTATATTAGCACTCGCTTTTATTGAGTGCTAATAAATCAATTAAAAAATAAAGGAGATAACTATGGCTAAAATTAACTTAAAACCTCTTGGCGACCGGGTTATAGTAAAACCGATGGAAGCCGAAGAGAAGACAAAAGGCGGGATTATTCTTCCTGACACAGCAAAAGAAAAACCAATTGAAGGAACAATAGTGGCAGCTGGTCCGGGCAAAGTTTCTGATGACGGCAAAACCATAAAATTGGAAGTTAAAGTGGGCGACAAGGTTCTTTACGGGAAGTACAGCGGAACAGAAGTAACCGTTGAAGGCGAAGAATATTTAATTATGCGCGAGAGTGACATCTTCGCGATTATCGAGAAATAAGATTTTTGAAATAATATAAACGGAGGAAATAATATGGCATCAAAATTAATTGAATTTAACAGCGAAGCTCGGTCAAAACTAAAAAAAGGTGTTGATAAGCTTGCCAATGCTGTTAAAGTTACATTAGGTCCAAAAGGACGCAATGTTGTACTAGAGAAAAAATTCGGTGCACCGACAGTAACAAAAGACGGTGTATCAGTAGCAAAAGAAATAGAGCTGGAAGATGCGGTTGAAAATATGGGTGCCCAGATGGTTCGCGAAGTTGCATCAAAAACAAGTGATGTCGCGGGTGATGGAACTACAACTGCCACTGTTTTAGCACAGGCAATTTACAGAGAAGGTTTAAAAAATGTCACCGCCGGTGCAAACCCAATGGATTTGAAAAGAGGAATTGATTTAGCAGTTGAAAAAGTAATTGATTATCTCAAATCAATTAGTCGTGATGTTGAAGGAAGAAATGAAATTGCGCAGGTTGGTTCTATATCCGCAAACAACGATAAATCGATTGGCAATCTGATTGCAGACGCTATGGAAAAAGTCGGAAAAGATGGTGTCATCACAGTTGAAGAAGCAAAAGGAACAGAAACATCATTAGACGTTGTTGAAGGTATGCAATTTGACCGCGGTTATCTTTCACCTTACTTTGTAACAGATACTGAGTCAATGGAAGCTGTGCTTGAAGATCCCTACATTTTAATCCATGACAAGAAAATTTCTGCGATGAAAGATCTTCTGCCGATACTTGAAAAAATAGCTCAGCAGGGAAAATCTCTTTTAATCATTGCTGAAGACCTTGAAGGCGAAGCTCTTGCCACCCTGGTAGTAAATAAAATCCGCGGCACATTAAAAGTAGCTGCTGTAAAAGCCCCGGGATTTGGTGACAGAAGAAAAGCAATGCTTGAAGATATAGCAGTACTTACAAACGGTACAGTTATTTCTGAAGAAAGAGGTTTCAAATTAGAGAATGCGACCATTTCTTATTTAGGACAGGCAAAGAAAGTAAGCATCGATAAAGACAACACCACAATAGTTGAAGGTGCCGGCAAGACCGATGATATAAAGAAAAGAATAAATGAAATAAAAGCTCAGATAGAAAAAACAACTTCAGACTATGATAAAGAAAAACTTCAGGAAAGATTAGCAAAACTTTCAGGCGGTGTTGCGGTACTGAAAATTGGTGCTTCAACAGAAGTAGAAATGAAAGAGAAGAAAGCCCGTGTTGAAGATGCATTACATGCTACCCGTGCAGCAGTAGAAGAAGGTATAGTTGCAGGCGGCGGAGTTGCTTTTGTAAGAGCAAGAAATGTTCTTGATGATTTAAAAGGCGATAATATTGATCAGGCACCCGGTATAAAAATTATTAAGAAAGCGCTTGAAGAACCTTTAAGGCAAATAGTTGACAATGCCGGCATAGAAGGATCAGTTGTACTTCAAAAAGTTATAGAAGGAAAAGATGACTTTGGATTTAATGCCGCTACAGAATCTTATGAAAACCTGATTAAATCCGGTGTAATCGATCCTACTAAAGTTACCAGAACAGCACTTGAAAATGCTGCTTCAGTAGCGTCACTTCTGATTACAACCGAAGCTGTAGTTTACGAAAAGAAAGAAAAAGAACCAGCCATGCCTCCAATGCCGGGTGGCGGCGGAATGGGTGATATGGGCGGAATGTATTAAAAATAATCAAGCTCTTATTAAAGACGGAGTAACGCTACTCCGTCTTTTTTTTATCCTTCAGCGTTTTTGAGGATTCCTATTGCCACTCATTTTTAATCCCCCCCATAATCAATTATATATTCATAGCTATTATTCAATAGTTTTTACCCTGCAACGCTTCGCTGCGGACTTTATTTTGGAAGTTTTGGACAGGTTTACGGACAACCCTGATTTTGTGCGCTCCCAATTTTATATCTTTTGATTTTAATTTTAAAAAGGATAATTTAGGCAGGGTTCGTTCACAGAGGTTTACCCCTGCCTCGTGATGGTTGAAAGAACTCCGCCCGATGACACCCCCGTCATCGGGTTTTTTATTTTATAAACCTATATCACTTAAGGAGCAAGAAAAAGGCAGAATAAATATAATCCCTGATATTTGACTTACAGGAATCTTTCGGTCATCTTTCGGTCATCTAACGGTCATCTAATGGTCATCTAACGGTCATCTAACGGTCATCAAAGGAACACTAATCATAACACTAAAAAAATGCGAATTCAGTATAATTTATTATATTACTCCAGTTGAAAATGCAGGATCATAACGGAGACCATAGTTGACTACTGATGAACTGGAAGAGCTGATTAAAGAAACATTCAGCCACCTTGAACAGGGGCGCTATCGTATGGCACTTACTTCCGCTAAGCGTATTTACGAAGAATATCCCGAAAATTATAAAACCGCTGTCTGTCTTGCGTGGGCATTGGTAGAAAATGGTAATCCTGCGGAAGCACTTGAACTTGCCAACCTGGCTGTAAAGTTATCGACAGACAAAGTAATTGCCAGAACTTACCGTGGATATCTTTTAACGCGAATGAGCATATATGACGGGGCACTATCTGATCTTGATTATGTAATTTCAAATAACACTCCCCTGCCGGAGCTTGCCTATAAAAGCAAAGTAAGAGCACTTGCAGGGATGAAAAAATTTGATGATGCTCTTCAGGTTTTGCAGGATTCGTTAATTTCCCATCCCTTGTCGAAGGAGTCATTCCAATACCTTCACTCACTTTTAAAAATTGTTTCCGGGAAAGAGAAGGAATTTAAAATTCAAACTATTTATGATACGGCCAGGGAAGCTTCGAGGTATAAAGAGTACTGGTTTTCATTTTGGGCAGCAAGGCATATCATCTCTGATCAGACTTCCGGCGACTTACTTAAGAACGCGCATCTGATGGAGCTGGATTCCCTCTTTCATTTGTTCCGTATAAAAGAAGCTTTACTGAAAGCGGAAAAATTAAGAGGGCTATATAGCAATGATGATGAATTTGAAAGTATCTACCGAAAAATTCTAGTGAACAGTTCAGGGGGATATAAATCTTCTTCGAAACCCGTAATTAAGCTGAACGGGAAAACAGATTTAGAAATTTATCCCAGGCATATTTATAAAATACGCTCGGTAAAAACATTCAATTATTTACATCATATCAGAGATGGTAAAAGAGTATACCTGCTTCAATTTAACGAAAAGAATATAAAGTACGCCGCTGTTGAAATCATTATGAGCAATCCTTTTTTTCGAAAAAGGACAATTGATATCGATGGTATGGCTGTCTGGTTTCTTAATGATGTTGAAGTGGGCAGAAACAGGTTTATACTTGGTCTTGAAAAAGAATGGAAGATGGTAGAATTCATTCAGAATTGGGGAAGTAATTCACCTGGTTTCTGGACAGCCGGTCAGGGATATGTTGATCTTTACCTGGATGAAAAAAAAATCTGCACCCGCTATTTCCTAATCGGAAGCAGTCAGGTAATTAATTTTGAAGAAGGATTACCGCTGGATTCATACGAAGAAACTCAGGAAATAAAATCGATAAAATATCCCAATGCAACAGGTGATTTCATTTCTTCAGAAAATAAAATTTTATCTTCATCAGAGGAATCTCATCTTCCAGATGCTCCGATCCGAATTAATGAACGCGCATTAAAAAATTGTCTTGATGAATTAAACAAACTTACAGGAATTGAAAGCGTTAAAAAGGAAATAAATGAGATTATAAAACTTGCCCGGTTTTACATTGAGCAGGGAGAAAAACCTGAGAATAAATTTACATCACATTTTGTTTTTCTGGGCAATCCGGGCACAGGGAAAACAACTGTTGCAAGATTATTCAGCCGTATTCATCATGCGTTGGGGATTCTTCCAAAAGGACAGCTTGTTGAAACTGACCGGCAGGGTTTAGTTGGAATGTACATCGGGGAAACTGCACAAAAGACCAGAGAGATGATTAACAAAGCGACAGGCGGTACATTATTTATTGATGAGGCTTACAATCTCAACAAGAGCAGTCCAAACGATTTCGGCAATGAGGCAATTGAGACTCTATTAAAAAGAATGGAAGATGACCGCGGAAAATTCCTTGTAATTGCCGCAGGTTATACCGATGAAATGAATTCATTTCTTGAGAGTAATCCCGGACTCAAATCAAGATTTACCAAGAAAATATTATTCGAAGACTTTTCTCCGGATGAATTACTGACTATTACTGAAAATTCATTTAAAGAAAAAGGATATCTTGTCAATCTGGAAGCATTTGAATTTTTATTTAAATACTGTAATAGAATCTATCGTGAAAGGGATAAAAATTTCGGAAACGGAAGGATTATCAGAGATTTAGTTGATCACATACTTAAAACTCATCTTTTAAGAGTAGCTGATTTACTACCCGAAAACAGAACGGAATCAAATTTAAAAGAGATAACATACGAAGATGTTTCTGAAGTTATCAATTTGACCATTCACAAAGCTAAGCCAGGAATAAGGGGTGATGATCAACTTCTCGATGAATATTTGAACGAGCTTTCCGGATTGGCGGGTCTTGAATCTATAAAAGATTCAGTTAAGAAACTTGTCAGCAGTCTTAAAGTGGCTAAACTCAGGGAAGAAAAGGGATTAAAAGTAATTCCGAAAAATCTTCATTCAGTATTCCTGGGAAATCCCGGTACAGGTAAAACGACAATTGCAAGAATACTGAGCCGGATTTACAAAGAAATGGGAGTACTCGAAAAAGGTCATCTAATTGAAGTTGATCGTACTGATCTCGTTGCGGGATATGTTGGTCAAACAGCGTTGAAAACCGAAGCAGTAATTCAGAAAGCAATAGGCGGTACGATGTTTATAGATGAAGCTTATTCACTTGTCCGGGGGCCAAATGATTTTGGACAGGAAGCAATTGACACTCTTATAAAAAGGATGGAAGATTACCAGGGAAAATTTATTGTAATTGCAGCGGGTTACACGAATGAGATGAAAGAATTTATAGAATCAAATCCCGGACTTCGTTCAAGGTTCACAAATTATTATATTTTTGAAGATTACACACCCAGACAATTGCTTGAGATTGCACTTTCTTTAACGGAAAAACATAATTACAAACTTGATGAAGGCGCCTGGCAGCTTATGCTTGATATATGCACAGAATTATATCATAAAAGAGATACTAATTTCGGAAATGCAAGAATGATCAGAAACATTCTTTATAAAGCTATCAGCAACCAGGAAGAAAGAATTTTGACTTTATATAATCCCGGCACCGAAGATTTAAGCACAATTACATTGGATGATGTTGCAAAAATCAGTCCGGAAAATTTATAATTATTTAAAATAAAAAACCCGTATAACAAAATTATACGGGTTATAAAATCACGAAACAATTTTCTAAAGCATACCTTTTTCCTTAAGGACTTTTTTGACTTCATTTGCAGCCTGGTCACCTAATTCATAAACCACACGGGTTGAAGGTTTATTTATTTTGAGCAGTCTGCCAAGATCGATCGGAGTTCCGATAATCACAGAATCACAGTCAGTTTTATTTATTGTTTCCTCCAAGTCTTTTACCTGTGCATCACCATAGCCCATTGCAGGGAGAAGAACTCCTATATTAGGATATTTTTTATAGGTAGCAGTAATTGACTTAACAGTAAATGGTCTGGGATCAATAATTTCAGCAGCGCCATTCTGTCTTGCTGCAATTGTACCTGCTCCGTATTTCATTTCGCCGTGTGTGAGAGTGGGACCATCTTCAACTACAAGTACTCTTTTCCCTTTAATTAATTCAGGATGCTCTGCTGTTACCGGGGAAGCAGCTTCTATTATTTTTGCCTTCGGATTAACTTTTTTTACATTTTCCCTGACAATATCAACATTATTAGGATCTGCAGTATCAACCTTATTTATTATTGCAACATCAGCCATTCTTAAGCAGGTATTTCCGGGATAATACGTTAATTCGTGTCCCGCACGATGAGGATCAACGACAGTGAATGTAAGGTCTGCTTTATAAAAAGACATATCGTTATTACCGCCATCCCACAGGATTATATCAGCTTCCTTTTCAGCTTCTCTCAGAATAGCTTCATAATCTACTCCTGAAAAAATTACACCTCCGCTGGCAATATGCGGTTCATATTCTTCTATTTCTTCAATTGTACAGTTATGTTTCTTTAAATCTTCAAGTGCACCAAATCTCTGCACCTTCTGTTTAACAAGATCCCCGTAAGGCATCGGGTGACGGATGGAGACAACTTTTTTCCCTGCTTTTCTGAGAAGCTCTGCAATTTTTCTTGATGTCTGGGATTTACCGCTTCCAGTTCTTACTGCAAGCACTGCTATAACAGGTTTAGTGCTTTTAACTTCTGTTTCTGCAGCTCCCATTAATCTGAATGATGCACCTTCCGCATTAACAATTGAAGCCTTGGTCATGACATAATTAAAAGGAAGATCAGAATAGGCGAATACAACCTCATGAACTTTCAAATCTTTGATAAGTTTAACTAACTTAGCTTCTTCATATATTGGAATTCCGTCAGGATAAAAATCTCCCGCTAATTCTTTTGGATAAGTTCTACCCTCAATATTTGGTATCTGGGTAGCAGTAAATGCAACAACATTATAATCTTTGTTGTTTCTGAAATAAACATTAAAATTGTGAAAATCGCGCCCGGCGGCGCCCATAATCAGGACGTTTTTACGTGGCATATAAAGATCTCCATTTTTTCTAAGAACAAATTGATAACCGTTTTTTTCAGTACAAAATATTTAAATATTATCTTTAAAAATACTAAAATTTACGGTAATATCGGCAAAAAATCCGTAGGATTGAATGAATGAATCGGTTGAATGTTTGAATTATTAGAAAGTAAACTGAGGGATACAGTATAAAAAAAGCCTGCATAAAGCAGGCTTTCAAGAGATTTTATTGACCTTCCGTTGCCGGTGCCTTTAGGGTAATTTTTATTGAACCAAATCTTCCATTGCCTTCAATAACTGTTAAATTACCAACGTGGGTATATGTATAATCACCGGAAAGGTAAAGACTCGGCATCCATCCTGCATGCTCCATTTTTGTTGCGTCATCAGCAAGGCTAATGATTTTACCATTAAGAGTATAAGTACCAACATCGTGTATTGCAGTACTCGTAGGCTCTTCAGATGTGCTTGAAATTTCACCAAAATAAGAATAAGTCGATTTATCAAATAGAAAATTTATCGTACCTCTCAGAGTTGTGGTTTGCTGAGTATTCTTATAGTTTTTAAAAGTTACCTCAAAGCTACCATCATAACCTGTTGAGGTAATACCTGTTGAATTTACATCAGATTTATTGATATTATCAGGTGAAACAGGATCATTAGCTTTTTGGCATGCAGCGAATGCAATCGATATAAATAACACTGCAACAATATTCATTATTAACTTCATAATAACCTCCAGTATTTAATATTTTATCACCACTAATGACGATTTAAATTTAGGGTTTAATAAAATATTATCAAGTGCTCTTTTTGTCTCTTTCAGAAATTATGCCAATAATGATAAATATTTCACAAAATTATATGTTATAAAACACAGAAAAGCTTATTATCCGAGGGATATAGAAATTTTTATGGATCAGTCTCTTCATTTGATTCAAATTATTTAGACTATAATACTATTTAACAGAAAAAAAATTTCGTAGTTATGAATGATATTTCGTCGTAATCTTTACTTAGATCAAAACTGTTCGTCATTCATTTTTCTATTCTCTTCTATAATAGATTATGATTTACATCCCGCTGGGAGTGGGATCTTAACTATGCTCCGACTGATCCCGATAAAATCGGGATGCTTATCCATTCTACCAACTTATATACTTTATTTTGGTCAGGTTTGTCTTAGGCAATTATATAATATTATGAAAAATGAATTCTGATGAAAAAGTTCTTAAATTCTTTATACAAATTTTATTTTTTTTCTAAATCATTCTTAAACATATTCCCGGGAAAATAAATTCTAATGAATAATTTTATTAATTCAATTACTGAATTGTTAGGCAATGTCAGAATTCGCGACCTGCTCGATATAATTATTGTTGCCGGATTTCTTTTTTATTTTATAAACTGGTTAAGGAGAAGTGCATCGCGCAGACTTGTTATTGCGATAACAGTATTTGCAGTTATTTATTTTCTCGCAAGATTCTTCCAACTCTATTTGACAGAGATTCTGATTAAAAGTTTGATAATAGTAGTATTAATTGCGGCAATAATCGTTTTCCAGTCAGACATCAGAAGGATGATTGATCTGGCCTGGTTCTGGACAAATTTCCACAGAAAAGAAAGACGCCTATCATCGTTTTCCTCTTCAGTTGATATACTTACCGAATCAATAGGTAAAATGGCTGAAAAAAGAACAGGTGCGCTTATAGTTATAAGAGGAAAG
>DATICR010000387.1:0-8352 GCA_035456745.1 Ignavibacteriaceae bacterium | reverse complement strand
AAAATCTCCTTCTTATATTATAGATTTTAAATTTTCCTTTCTATCTTTAATGACAGGGAGTTGAATTGTTATTTAGGACAATTCGCGTGCCTGCTAAAAACCAGAATAAATTTGTTCCATCAAATACAGTTGAAAATACATTTGGATGATTACCAGGAAGAAATATATTTGGTTGTCCGCGGTAACGATTTCCGGGTGTGAAATAATTATAATCACTTCTACCTACAATGCCCGCCGGAACAGTATTAGAATTGTTGTAGCCAAAATATGCCGTATATGTTTTATCCGGGTTATATACTATACATTGAAGTGTGGGTATTAAACGTTCCGGAAGAGAGTTTACAACCGACAAATTAATCGTATCTGAAACGGAGCCATAGTTGCTTACCCAGATTGGATAATTTCCGGCAGTTGGGAAATTGACGGAATTAAGATTGATTGTTATAACTGAATCTGACAAAAATGTAGTTGGTTTTGAATAACCATTATAATATGCTACTGTTGAATCCGTAAAGTATTGACCGTTTATAGTAATTGTAAGTACATTTGGTTCAATTGGCGTAGCATAATATGGTAGTGCAAGAGGCGGTAAAATGGAACTTATTATTGAAGGATGGGCGGTGACTTCAAAGGTTAAAGTATCCGATATTCCCCATTGATCTGTTACCCAAACAGGATAACTGCCTATTACTGAAATATCTGAAGTTGATATTTCAGTAGTTAATACACTGTCTGAAATAAAAGTAGTGGTTTTTGCTATCTGATTGAAGTAGATTGTCGACAGCGAATCAAAACCGTGCCCGTTTACTGTTAATGTAAAAGGTGGTGAATTTACTTCTACTGAAGAGGGACTGAGAGTTGTTAAATCCAGTATATTAAAAATTGAATCCATATTTAAAACCCAAACTTGCCGGTCAGGTAATTCAATATCCTTTGCGTAATAAACATTATTTGGATAATTCTCAAAGCACATTACTTCTCCATCTGGTGGTAGTTGAATTGATTTTTTTAATTGACCATTTGCCATATCGTAAATGTCTATTCCACCTGTCAATGGACTAATGTTAACACTATCTGGAACTACTGATTTAAATATTAATAAATATTTCCCATCGCTTGCAATGTATGTATTTCCCCAAGTTTGGCTCTCATCTCTTTGAATAGAGATTGAAAGCGAATCATTTTCCAGGAAATAGATTCTATAATAACTAGTTGAAACTGGCAGTCGGTTCCACGATTCAATTACACCAAATCCATTTCTCTTAAAATCAAAATAATACTCATCTGCTCCTGATTCTGAAATTTCATCTATGAATTTGGTTGCAATAATTTGTTTTGTCAACAAGGAATAGGAGGCAATTTTTGGTTTGAGCAAAACACTGTCTCCTTCTATCATATACATTTCATTACCATTTTGGGAGAAATTAAAATTTTTGTCAACAAGAACAACATCATCATAAATTTCTTTAGGAATGGTGTCGGTAATTGTTAAAATGGCAGGGTCAACCAAAACCATCTTACCATCATACAGTACAATCAGCTTATCAATAGCACCGGCATAAGAAAATTTTCTTAAATCATCACAGTAGTCAGCAATCAAACTTTTTTGACTAATGTCGTTCGGATTTATTATGAATAACCTAGAATTTTGTTCATAAGCCAGCCAGTTACCATTTTCATTAGAATATGGTGACGTTAACTCAAATACGTTTGTCATTAATGTTTCTACTACTGCTGTATTGTTCATATTTATTCTATATAAATCACCATTATATCTGGCGAGCCCAGGTATAGGTTCATAAGTTGAAGTGTAATAATATGGCTGAGCATATAGAATTGAAAAAGTTGATAAGAGAAACAAAACTATAAGATATTTTTTCTTAAACATTGTTTTTTCCTTTTGTTAAATTTTTTAATTTCTTGGACTTACTTTAAATCGTCACAGTCCCAGCCACCAAAGAGAATACAAAACTTGTGACCATAATCATGATGATTAGGGTTTGGTTCCCAATATCCCGCTTTATCTTTCTTTGCAGGAATATAATCTTTGTAGTATTGTCCACCATGGTATCTTTGAGTAAGCCACAAGAGAAATTCTTTTCGATTTAAGTTTCTAACTTCAATGCCTTCCTTAAGAAGTTTTTCTTTGATTTCATAAAATCCACCACCATTATAATCTCTTTTAAGTTGCTCATATTTTTCAACCCATAGAAAATGAATTCCTGCATTAATATTTTCTTTCCAATTCCAAATAACACCGAGAGATGGTTCTTTTTTATGTATTTGACATAAACCCCAGTCTAAAACTCCATCTTCATTTACTTCCGTATTTGGATAGCCAACATCTTCTGGTCCGTGCCGTTTGTATGTATATCTTATATCGAAAAACTGGAAATGAGAGCTTTCCATTTCAACTATTTTTTGCATCTGCTTACGCTGATCTTCTAAGGAAACCGGTTCACTTAATGGTAAATCTATTGCAGGAAAATCGTGATCATTTATATAATTATTAACAACTTGTACATTACTTTCATCATTTGTTCCAAGTATTTTTGTGCCCGTAAGTTTCTTAGTTACTGTCACACCATTAGGAAAATCATCATCAGAATATCGTACTGTTAGTTTTAATTCGTCTCCACCAACAATGGTTTCATCTGTTCCCGGCAATTCTAACTGAACACCATTTACTGAATAACCAAAGGTTTGATTATGAAAAGTGTATGAAAAGATTTTATCTGGTTCCTGATCTTTGCTTACCCATTTGACCTCTAAAGTCCAGTCTAAAAAATATGGTCCACAAAAAAGTTTAGGACGAACCCATATTGATAAGTCAGAAGGCATCTCCGGCACAGATGAAATCAGATGATTACCATCCTCCCAACTAATAGCAATTGGTTCATCTATAAAAACAGGTAACTCAATATAGCTTTCGGACACCCATCCGAAAAAGCAATCGCTTTCCGCTAGGTCTTTTTTAAGATTGTATTTATTTTGCGGTTTATATGTTTGGCCTACCAGCCCTACTCTCAACAGAACTATGCCGGTTGTATCTACAGATGTATCTGCGACAAAATATATAGGTTGTGGTACATCTACTAAGTGTGAACCTGAGTCTGTACCTGCCACAATATTTCCCAAGATACACCCGTCAAGCATGCCTATTTCGTAAGTTTGTGTTGAGTCAAAATCTGTCAGCGTTCCATCAGGCAATCGTTTCTTTATTACTACCTGCGCAGTGCCGCCTGGATAAATTGTGTCTGGCTGAACTTTCACATATAAGCTATCCCATTTCATTACGCCAATAGAAATGGATAAAACATTATCAAATTCTCCTGTGCAATAATCAAAATACCCAAATAAAATATCCCATCCCACTAATGCACTATCTACCCATATTTCTGAAGCATCATAAACTCCATACTCATATTGTTCGCCCGTAAGTGCTATATCTGAGAGGTAAGTGAATTGAACTGTGTCTCCTTGCATTACATTTCCAATATTATAAGGGTTATAATTGACTGGTAAACAATCATACTCCATCCTTTGGTTTGGATAGCAAAACTGATAATTCCTTTGCCAGGCATTATTTAAATAGAACCTGTTTATTAGAGAATCATTTTTCAGTGAATCTCCCTTGAAAAAATAAGAATTAAGGGAAGAATAATCAGGCATCTGCCTATAGAAATGTGTTAAATAAGAATAATAACATTCTAAAATGCCACTTTTAGGCATTATAAATCCCGAAACTACTGAATCCGCATATACAATCGAAAACCCTTTATTTATCTTGTTCTCAGGTAAACCATTCAATTCTATTTTTTCTTTAATGGTTACCTGGGCATTTGCAGTTGACAGAAAACAGGAAAAGAAAAGAAGGAAAACAAGTGATAATAGTTCTCCCTTTAACCGGATCGAAAGATATTTAAGCATAACTAGTCCCCGTGATCATTGTTAAATACCTGCCTTTTAGTCGGCAGCGTGAATAATTTTTTAATAGTGAATTATTCGTTATAGAGTGGTATAAAAGATTAGTCCCTGGATTTACTAAAAAAAGTTTGCTTAAGTCCCGCATTTTAACTCCCCGGAACAGATTAAAAAATATTAGGATAATTCTATAAATACTTTATGATTTATCTCCCAAATCTCAGCGAAGGTCAAATACTTTATCTGTTTTATTTACATACCCTAAAATTGCAGTAGCAATATTCGTTCAAAGAATAATTGTTTATTTTTTTGCAAATTTATTTGATGGGAACAACCTCTGGTTTAGTCATACGAAATTTATGACGCAAGAAATGTCGTTAAATGAAAAGCCGGGAATTAACCCGGCTCAGTATTTTGAAAATTATACTCTTCTCTTAGAGTTATTTGAGCAACAACATTTTCTTTGAGGCTCTGTAGTTTCCGGCATTTATAGTATAGAAATATAGCCCGCTCGACAATTTATTACCATCAAATCTTACAGTATAATTGCCAGCATTTTTTTCCTCATTAATCAATGTGGCTATCTCATTACCCAGAATATCATAAATGCTTAACCTTACAAATTCTTTATCAGGAATCTGATATTGTATTAAAGTGGATGGATTAAACGGATTGGGGAAATTCTGTTCAAGTGCAAAGACACTTGGTGAAACAATTTCTGCCTGAACTATTCCCGAATAATTGAATGTTCCATTAAAGTCAATTTGTTTCAGACGATAAAGATATATTCCTTTATTTATACTATTATCTATTAATGAATAAAAATGAGATTCGGCAGTAGTACCATTACCTTCAACATATCCTATTTTTATCCAGTCCATGCGATTTTTATCTTTTAATATTTGACTTCTCTCAATATCAAAACCCTTATTATTTATCTCTGAGGATGTTGACCAATTCAATTGAATCCCCCCAGCTTCAATTCCGGCAGTAAAGGAACTCAATTCCACAGGTGTAGGATCCGGGACTAGCTGAATATTCAATTCAGTACTTTGAAAGTTTACTGCCTGCACGCCTGTAATTGTTTGAGTTATATAATTATCAGCAGAAAAAGTCAACGTATATGTACCGCCAGATATCATTCTGAAATAAGCACCGGTAACAGAATCAGAATAAATTTCTGAATTATCAAAATCGTGTGAAGCAATTTCAATTTTCGCCTTTACAGGAATTCCAGAAGTATCGGTAACAATTCCTCTTATACCATAGGATGTATTTTCCATATAGTCAAGGAAGGACTCTTTGTTATAATACCAATAAGCCGGAAGGAGAGACGGATTTAAAAGTTTTGTATTAGAAATTTCTATCGTAACCTCACGACCGTGATGAAAATATGTGAAGAAATCCTGTCTGCCGCCGGTTACACGGTACCAATCGTACCCATTAGTAATGCCATCATTAAAGCCGTCCATATATCCGGCAGGGCTATTAGCCTGAGCAGTATCAGCATACAGATGAGAAATTAATTGGAACCAGGAATCATCAGGATGAAGTCTTGACCAGGTATCCCAGGGGTAATTAACCACTTCCGCGCCACCGTGAAAATTACAGGAAAGAATAAAATTATTATTCTCGGCGAGTGTTTTCATAGTTATAGTTTCCGGCTGCCAGGCATGTCCGTCGGGATGAGGTCCTTCGGCAGGATCTGGGAAATTTCTGTTTAAATCTACCCCGTTAGCATTATAGCGGGTTGCACCATAAACTGTACCATTTCCGCCATGATAAGTGCCATCAGGATTTCCGAGAGGATTTATCCATATCTCAGTATTATTAATAAGATTTGTTAACCGTGTATCCGAACCATATGAAGTTAACAATGTATCTATCAGTCTCAGCATCAAAACATAGCCGGTTGTTTCATCGCCATGCATTGATGATGAGAACATAAATTGAGGTTCGACTTCTCTTTGAGCAACATTATCCGAGATTTTTACAAATAATATTTGCCGGCCCTGAACCGTACTTCCTGCATTAACCAGCTGGCATATATCGGGATATTGCGCAGCAAATTGACTCATCAGGGAGACGTAGGCATCATAAGTGGGATAAACATTCCAATCAGATATCTCAAGAATATTATCGCTCATTGCAGGATGAATAATTTTCCCGGGAGATGTGAGTATTTCTATTTGATACCCGGATTTAATAAAATTATAATATTCTTCCTCGTTTGCATAAGCGTATGCTGTATCGCCCAGAACATTATCTATTGAAATTATCCTGGATAGATCATTGAGTTCAGTTTTAGATATAAAACGGAACTTAAAATATACTTCAACATTATCTTTGAAATAATTGTGGTCTAATTGCTGTGAAAGAATTGTTTGAGAAAGCAATATTATAAAAAGGAAGGAGAGTATAGATCTGGTCATTTTTACCTTAAGTATAATAAAAAGGTATTTAAATTTACGAATAATGATAACAAACGTTCAACCCCTAACGGGGTTGCGGGATTCTAGGGGAATGCGAAGGTTACAAATGTTCAACCCCTAGCGGGGTTGCGGAATTATGATTAATTTGGAGTTCAATTATTCAACTCTCGAAGTTGTAAGATGGATAAATTTACCTAAATCTAATCCTATTTTAATCTAATCCCATAGGGATGGCCAATACTTACTCACAAATTTACTTACAGGTTGTGATTGTTGTTAAGGGAAGACAAAGTCTTATTCCGACTGATCAGAAAGAAAATTTGTACAAATACATTACCGGAGTAATCCAAAATAAAAATCATAGGCTTATATTTAATTAATGGAATACCCAATCATATTCATTTTTTAATAGGACTCAATCCCTCAGAAGCTTTATCAGATTTGGTCAAGGAAGTAAAAAGATGTTCGACCAATTATATTAATGGACAAGGATGGGTAAGAGGTCAGTTTAGTTGGCAGGAAGGATATGCAGGTTTTTCCTATTCGCGTTCTCAGCTGGATAGAGTTATAAGATATATAGAGAATCAGGAAAAGCATCATCATAGGAAGACTTTTAAAGAGGAGTATGTCGAAATGTTAAGGAAATTTGAGGTGACCTATAATGAAAAATTTTTATTTGATGAAATTGAATTGACTTAGACTGTTACAAATGTTCAACCCCTAACGGGGTTGCGGGGTTCTATAGGGGTGTTTGATATTACAAACGTTCAACCCCTAACGGGGTTGTGGGTTCGAGGAGGATGTTGAATGTTACAAACATTCAACCCCTAACGGGGTTGCGGGGTTCTATAGGGGTGCTTGATATTACAAATGTTCAACCTCTAGCGGGGTTGCGGAGTTCTATGGGGATGTTCAACCCCTAGCGGGGTTGCGGGTTCTATGGGGATACTGGTTCGAAACCGTAAATAAAAAAGGTATGACAGAAAAAATATCTATCATACCTTAAAGAAATTAAATGTTAAATCAGAATCTTTTATCAGCGCCTGTATTATTATATTCCCATTTTACTTCTACCCATGCAATATTATTTACGGTACCATAATCAGTTATGATGAGTTTTGAATAATGACCATCTTCATCATAGAGGAATACATAATTGGTTTCCCGATCACTCATATTATCGGTCCATCCTGATAATGCAGAATTTGGTGAATCTTCTCCATCAGTTATATCCGTTCCATTTCCAACATAAAAAGCAGTATGGCGGGTAAGATTTGGATAGAGATCAGCGCTTTGAACAAGGTAAGGTGTGCCGCCCGTACCTGTAGTTGAATAATAAATATCCACTTTATCCTTATCTGTACTTGATACTCCGTATGCATTCCCGGAGGAAAGATCAATACCACTCGGCTGGCTTGCAGATGTTCCCGCTGTTTCCCAAATTCTAACAGGACCAAAAGTAGTGACGCTTAATGTTGAAACAAGATTGATATTTTTTGATGTCTGAATATTTGCCACCACTGTTACACTAAAAGTGGTGTCCCTATAACCATCGAGCGTTAATTTAACAGTATGAGCCCCGGCAGACAAGCTTGTAACGCTATCCGGAGTAAACTTTCCTGAACTTGTCCCATCTACTGTTATCAGAGCACCGTCAGGACTGGAATCTATAAATATAGAACCAGTTTCCGTTACTGGGGGAGGATTAGTAGTATTATCCGAACAGGAAGCTATAAAAATGCCCAAAAGAAGGGCAATTGGTAAATAAATATATTTTCTCATGTAAGATTTTCCTTTCTGAAAATGTTATTTCTTTTTAAATGTGAAATTCACGTCATTCCCATCAACTTTGAAATGAGCTGTACCGGATAATTGCTTTCCATCCTTTGATAATTCCGCAGCGTATGTAGCTTCATATCTGGTTTTATTCTCATCTTTCATAGTGACCCGGTTAGATTCTGGTTTTATTGTACCGCTCACTGTTTTATTCATTGGA
>DATICR010000386.1:0-6708 GCA_035456745.1 Ignavibacteriaceae bacterium | reverse complement strand
TTTTTCGTTGTGTTCTATCCGAGTATTCATTTCGTATTATATGACAGCTGTAAAAAAAGTAACTCCCCCTTTCTTTGATAACTTTGTGGTTCCTTTGTGTTATAAATTTCGTTGTGCTCTTTGTATTTTCTATGTACCCCTTTGTACTACTAATTTTCCGGCTTTCTTTTATCTCGTCTTTGCGTCCTAGAATCTTCTCTGCAATAAAATATCTTTCTCCTAATAATAAAGTAATTACTCCCATTACACTAATGTTATCTTGACAATAAAAACCTCAATGTATAAGTTTGATATACCAGCGGGAGGTAAAAATGAAAAAGGTTATAAAACTATTCTTTCTCGTAGTTGTTTTAAATACTAATCACTTTTCGCAATCTTCCCATAATTATTGTGACATCTTTTTTCTTAATACTCAATCGGGTTGGATTTTAAGCAATAATAGTTACTTATGGAAAACAACCAATGCAGGTACTACCTGGATATCGATTTATGATTCCAGAATAGACACCTCAGGAAAAATTATTTTTGATGATGAGCAAAATGGATGGCTGCTTTTAAATTCCACTCTTTATTCCTCGAACGATGGTGGTTCAAGCTGGCAGTATAAATATGAGTTTTCTCCTATTTTTGATGACTATAATATCTCTTTTATAAATGATTCTACAGGATTCGTATCTAATACAAATAAACTATATAAGACTACCGATGAAGGTATATCCTGGTATTTGCTTACAGATACACTCGGAGTCATTAATAAAATATCAAGGTACGGAGAGAATCTGCTCTTTATTAGTTCGAATTATGGTCCACTTTGTCATGTTTATAAATCTACAGATAAAGGAAAATCCTGGATTCAATCATTCGATTGGGGCTCCCTTGATGGAGATAATTTTGGTAAAGTTGAGATGTTTAATGAAACTGAGGGCGTTTTAGAACTTTTTTATGCTGATTTTATAGGACAATCAATTCTATTCAAAACAACTGATGCCGGTCAGTCGTGGGATGAACTCGGATATGGAATTGCATTTGATTTTGGCATTGCTGATTTTGAATTCACATCTGATCAAACCGGCTGGGTTACAACACAAATCTCTTCAATATTAAGAACCACAGATGGTGGATTTATCTGGGATACACTTCAAACACATTTAGCCAATATTAACAATTTTGATTTTTTTAATTCTGATGTTGCTTATGGAATCAGCAATAATCACATTTATTATACAAATGATGGGTGGATTACATATTCAATAGTAGATTCTATCATTACAAATATCGACAATCAAAAAATTGTGCCGGGTGAATTTGTTCTTTATCAAAATTATCCTAATCCTTTTAACAGTACTTCAGTCATTAAATATTCATTACCAAAATCTTCTAACATAATAATAAAAGTATTCGATGTTTTAGGAAAAGAAATTGAAACGTTAGTTAATGAAGAAAAACCAGCAGGCACTTATGAATTCATCTGGAAAGCATTTAATCTTCCTAGCGGTATTTACTTCTATAGACTTCAAGCAGGTTCTTCCGTCGAAACAAAGAAAATGATCCTCCTCCGTTAATACTGGGGCGGATAGGTTACTCTCAAATAATCAACGGAGAGGTAACTCCCACCAATTTTCCACCCTCCCCTCCGTCAGGCTTTTCATTTCACTTTCAATTTATTCTTTTGTTAATTTCGTGATATTCCCATCGTTATACACTTCATCTAGCCCTATAACTTTATTATTATCGGTAATAAATTTCAGACGAAAGAAATCATAACCTTCAATTAAAAAATATTCCTTTGAAATTGCAATCATTTTTCTTTTTGTTCGTCCTTTATACTGGTAATACAAATTATTATTCTCATAAGAAATCTTTCTGTTACCATATATACCGCTATAAGATTGCATAATATTTTCCGGTAAAGAAATGGGATTATTCAAAGCATTTATACCCTCTAGATACCATTGATATTTATTTTTAACAGCAGCATCAGTTGTTCCTTCTTTTAATTTATTCAGCAGATACTTATGAGCATAATTTAAGGCGGTATCAGATTCAACTTTTATATTGGGTTTTACTCCCGTTCCCTCCCAGCCTGATTTATCATATGAATAAATTTTCTGCCAGGTCGGAATACGCAATATATAACCGCCGAATAAAACGATATGATCAACCGGATTTTCTGCCCCGGCAGTCGTCTCTCCTATAACAAATGTATTTTTGCTAAAATGTTTCATAATATTTGTAAAAGCTTCAGCCGCAGAAGCAGTCGATTTCGAAGTAAGAATAATTACAGGAATATCCGTTAGTTTTTTCCCCGGAATATAAATGGAAGGTACTGATGCAAAATATGAACTATCCAGAGTCGAGTGCATAATACTAAAGATTATATCATCATTATTATTTATAAAATAGCTTGCCAGAAACGTTACCATATCATCCCATCCGCCGCCATTTTTGCGCAGGTCAATTATGAGCGCATTACAATTTGAAAAAAAGTTCATTGCGGAAACGGCAGTTTCCCCGGCATATTTCAAAGAAAAAAAACTTTGTAAATTCAGATAACCGATATTACCTTCAAGTATTTTTAATTCCTTAAAACCAAAATTATTCCATCGTTCCGATTCGAAAGTTAAATCTGCATATGATTTACCTTTTTCTCCGGTATCTTTCTCTTTCTGAAGTTCCGATGCCATAGTTGAATCATATATAATTCCCAGATGACCGTCCTTGCTTGAAAATTGCAGGTCATCATTTAAATGCTGTATAAATTCAGCTGGCATAGTGTAATCCGAATATTTCCCGCCTTCATAATTTTTAAGAATATATAAACTTGTCTTTTTACCTGTTTCAGGTACAGGATAAAGTTTTTCTAACTTCGAACAAAGTGCATCTATAATTGCTTTTTGTTCCGATTTAGATAATTTCTCCTGCGCCAATGTTTCCAAACCGCAAGCAATAAAGAATAAAAATATAAAAGAGAAAGCAGGAAGAATAAATATTTTATTCACAGTATTAAACGTGAGTTTTACTTTCAATGATTTTCTTTTTTATGGTATAAATTATCCTGTAGTATCGGAAGACCCTTACAGAAACTCAACTTATTCATCACCCAAGGATTCCGGTATTAATGTAAAATTAAATGAATTTCGGAAAATAGGCAATAATTGAGTTTTCGATGCAGGAATTTCATTTATGAAATTCTAAATTTATCTTTCTTTTTTCCTACTTTTATCCTGTCTTTGCGTCCCGGAGCCTTCGCGGCAATAAATTTAATTCCACTTTTTCCGAAATATTATTATAAATTTTTGAAGCTAAAGCGTCAATATAAAACCCGGTAACGGGGAAGTTACCGGGTCTAAGATTAAATTCGTTTTCTGCCCCTTATTTATAGTAAGTATAATATGATATTATTTCATCAGGATCATTTTTTTAATTGATGATTGATTTCCTGAGTCAAGCTTATAGAAATAAACACCGCTTGCAATCCTACAGCTGCCGGATGATGCATTGAAATTTATTTCGTGCTGACCGGCTTTCTGCATTTCATCTACAAGAGTCATTACTTTTTGTCCCAGAAGATTATATATATTCAACATAACGTGCTGATCTGCAGGTATTGAATACTGAATCACTGTCGCCGGGTTGAACGGATTAGGATAATTCTGTGATAATAAAAATATGGCAGGAACATTAATATTAACTTCAACTTCTTTTGAATATTTAAATGAACCGTCAAAATCAATCTGCTTTAATCTGTATTTATATGTTCCTTCAGAAATATTTTTATCAATAAATAGATATTCCTTTGGGTCTGTTATTGTCCCATTGCCCTCTATAAATCCAATCTTGATCCATTCGCTGACTGAAGACTGCTGACTGTGGACTTGTCTTTCCACATCAAATCCCTGGTTATTTATCTCAGTTGCTGTTGACCAGTTAAGTACAACCTTATTCCCGAAAACCGATGCAGTAAAAGAAATAAGTTCTACAGGCACTCCGCCGTTTATTGTTCTGATTATGGTACCTGAGCTCCCTACTGCTGTTCCAAAATTAGAATCGGAAAAATATACACTTCTGAGTAAGTTTCTTGTCTCGCTTACCTGAATCGCCCAGGTTACACCGGCATTAGTCGTTCTGACAATGGTACCAACATCTCCAACTGCTGTTCCGGTATTGGCATCAGTAAAACAAACTGATCTGAATGAATTTGATCCGGTGGATTGATTTATCCAGTTTGCACCTCCGTCAGTTGTCCGGAGAATTAATCCGGCTCCGCCTACAACAGTACCGGTATTGGCATTAGTAAATGAGACCGAATTTATAGCCATAGAAGTGCCGCTGTTTTGACTCGTCCATTGTAATCCCCCATTCTCAGTTCTTAATATAACACCTCCTTCACCTACTGCTGTTCCGACATTTGCATCAACAAAAGAGACTCCCCATAAATTTGTTGAAGTTCCGCTCGTCTGGATGGACCAGTTGGTACCCCCGTCAGTTGTACGTAGAATAGTTCCCCCAAAACCAACCGCTGTTCCGGTATTCACATCAGTAAAACAAACATTAGGCAGTAAAACGGAGACACCGCTTGTCTGGCTTGTCCAGGTTGATCCCCCATCCGTTGTACGGATAATAGTTCCAAAATCTCCTACTGCAGTTGCAGTACTTGAATTAATTAATGAAACAGAATAAAGTGTGTTGGATGTGCCGCTTGTCTGCTCTGTCCATGTATTTCCGCCATTATTTGTCCAAAGAATTATTCCCGAAGCCCCAACTGCTGTTCCGGTTAATGCATCTGCAAAGGATACTCCGACTAACTCATTCCTCGGTCCGCTGGTTTGATCAAACCATGTATCACCCCCGTTTGTCGTTCGCAGAATTATTCCCTCTAAACCGACAGCTGCCATATTATTTGCATCAAAACAGGAATTACTCAAAAGCCATTCTGCAGTTCCGCTAACCTGACTTACCCAGTTTGCACCTCCATTTGTTGTGCGGAGTATGAGTCCGTATTGCCCGACAATTGTTCCTACATTGGCATCACTAAAACAAACCGAATATAAAAAGTTAGTTGTCCCGCTTGTCTGGGCTGTCCAGGTTGTACCTCCGTTTGTTGTATGCAGAATAGTTCCCATATCTCCTACTGCAGTCCCGATGTTCTCATCTACAAAGAAGACCTTATAAAGCATATTTGTAGTACCGCTTGTTTGACTGGTCCAGGTTGTACCCCCATTAGTTGTATGTTTAATAGTACCTGCCATCCCAACGGCTGTGCCAATATCCGCATTAACAAAGCAAACACTAACCAGCCAGTTTGTAGTTCCGCTGGTCTGGCTTGTCCAGGTTATACCCCCATTGGTTGTATGTAAAATCATTCCCGAGCCGCCGACTATAGTTCCATTATTCTGATCAGAAAAAGAAACCCCAAGCAGGTAATTTGTAGTACCGCTGGTCTGGTTTGTCCAGGTTACACCGCCGTCAGTTGTATGAACAATTGTTCCGTTCTCGCCAACTGCAGTTCCATTATCGACATCAGGAAAAGATACTGCATAGAGCCAATTTATTGTATTGCTGGCCTGGTTAATCCATGTAATACCTCCATCTGTTGTACGTACTATCGAACCTGCTCCCCCAACTACAATTCCGGTATTAGCATCAGTCAAACAGACAGCATCATTTTCATTACCATTCGGTAAGGGATTTTGCCAATACCATTGTCCATAGGACAGATTAAAATACATTAACACTGTTGTTATTAACAGTAAGAAATTTTTATAAGTATTGTTCATATTTCTCTCCCCGGTTTTGTGATTAAGATAGTTAATTAAGTTACTTCGAAGTCAGATTTAGTATATTGTATTTCTTCCTATGACTTTTAAATTTTGCAATATCGATAGATACATTCCAAAATTTTCAGATACCTTTTGTTGATTCAATCTGTGTTCTAAATCCTCAGTCATTCCGGGTATTTATAGCCATCATTGCTCTTAATCACATAAACAAAAAATTTACTCATAGTTTAAAAATATAAAAGGCCGTGTTAAAACACAGCCTTTTCTTAGTAGCGGGGTCTGAATACAAACTCTACAGAAAGCTGTTTTTTCATTAAATCCGACTATATACCTTAAGGAGATTTCACTACGTTTAGGCACAATCTAACGAGGCATATCTATTTCTATATAATTTGACTTCACCAATTAATTCTTACCACATATAATTATCGTAACAGAATCATTTTTTTCGTTGAGGTATATCCATTCGCCTGAATTTTATATAAATAAACACCGCTGCTTAAATCTGATGCATCAAAGCTTACCTCATAACTTCCCACTTTAACTTCTCCGTTTACCAATTCGCTGACTTTCTGTCCTATTGCATTGTAAACAGTAAGAGACACTTGTCCGTCTGACGGTACTGAATATTTTATCTTTGTTATGGGATTAAATGGATTCGGATAGTTTTGACTCAAAGTAAACTGTAATGGATTATTTACATCGATTTCAACTTCTTTTGAATATGTAAATGAACCATCAAAGTCTATCTGCCTGAGTCTGTACGTGAATTTTCCATTTAATATATTATTATCTACATAGCTGTATTGATGTCTCTGCGTGGTTGTACCATAACCTTTCACAAATCCAATACTTTCAAACTGACGGTTTACAGATTTTCTTTGAATTTCAAATCCTTGATTATTAGTTTCGGTAGCAGTTGACCAAT
>DATICR010000385.1:0-16781 GCA_035456745.1 Ignavibacteriaceae bacterium | reverse complement strand
TTTTCCTGATTTCATACTCATCCATCCATTCTCTTCCGAGAACTTCAAAAGGATATTTACTAAAATCCAGTCCGGCCTTCTCATAGTAATCCTGCACAGGGAAAGTAAAAATTTTCCTGTAAGCTTTAAGGGAAAGTGCATTTAAGTTTCGACGGGTGAGAACACCATTTATAATTTCAAGACAAAGCCCGACATCATTGAATAAAGTGCCGTTCCAATCCCAGATAATATGTTTGAATTTAGCCATACTTAATTTCAAATAATTACAAATATATTCATTATTGGCGAATTGATAAATTGCCGAATTGAAAAATTGAGAAATGACTAATGGGCTAACCATAAGAACAAATAATTAACAAAGAACAATGATATCCGTATCACATTAATTTCGCCCTATTCCAAAAACACTTGCTGGATACAAATTATTTTATTAAGTTTTCGACCTTTCAAGTAAAATAGTCGAAATTAGAATGCCAGAAAATTCCTTAAAAGAAACCGAAATAATTGAAGCGGCAAGAAGCCTTTTTGCACATTACGGTTATTCCAAAGTCACAATGGAGGAAATCGCCTCAGATGTAGAAATGGGAAAAGCATCGCTTTATTACTATTTCCCCACCAAAGAAGAATTATTCAAATCTGTTATTAAAAAAGAACAGAATTTGTTTGTCGAAGAAATTGAAAATTTACTAAAACAGGATATTTCAGTCTATAAAAAATTAAAAACATATGTCAATAAACGGCTGGATTATTTTCAGCAGCTTGTAAATCTAGGAACTCTACATATTCAATCAGCAGTTCATATAAAATCAATGTTCAAAGGATTATTACATGAATTTGAGAAACAAGAAATCATACTGATACGCAAAATATTCGAAGAAGGAAAATTAAGAGGTGAACTGGATAAAAAGTTAAATGAAAAAACAATCTGCTTATTTCTTCATTTGCTTCAGGGACTTCGGCTTCAAACTTTAAAAACTATTAATGGACCCCGACTGGAAAATGAGCATTACGATTCGTTAAGAAAAGATATGATGTTGTTTGTTGATATTTTTTACAAGGGAATTAATGCACAAAAAGATGAAATTAATTAAGGAGCAGAATATTAATGTCAGTCAAAACAGAATCAGAAAAGCAATCAGGAATCGAAACGGATAAAATACCTATGAATGGTAATGATGAAAAGAAAAATGAAAAAGGATCAATATTAAAACAGAAAAGAGTCTGGATACCTCTTCTGGTAATTGTCATCGCAATACTAGCAGTCTGGTACTGGTATCAGGGACAGATTGGATTCGTTTCTACAGATGATGCCTATATAGACGGCGACAAATTGTCGTTAGCTTCAAAAATGCTTGGACGCATTACCAGTCTTTATGCAGATGAAGGCAATAATGTCAGGAAAGGAGAATTATTAGTCAGACTGGATTCCACCGACCTGATGGCACAACGGGATCAGGCTTTAATTTCCTTAAAACTTTCAAAGGATAATATTCAACTTGCTCAGGTCAATTTAAATAAAGCTCAAAACGACTTTGACAGATCAAAGCAGCAATTTGAGGGAAAGATAATTCCAAAAGAGGAATTTGACCATGCTCAAAGTGCACTTCAGGCAGCACAAGCGGAATTCGATATTTCCAAAACTAAAATCAGTACTGCAGAAGCTCAATTAAACGTAATAAATACTCAGCTTCAAAACACTTCTATTTATTCCCCAATGAATGGAGTTATTGCAAAACGCTGGGTTCTTAAAGGTGACGTTGTCCAACCAGGACAGCCTATTTTTTCCATTTACAATCTTGATAGCGTTTGGGTTACAGCTAACCTTCAGGAAACTGATCTGGAAGATATTAAAACCGGGGAGAGAGTTGAAGTAAATGTTGATTCATATCCCAATGATAAATTTGAAGGTAAGGTACTTCAACTTGGAACAAATACTGCATCTCAATTTGCTCTTATACCTCCAAGCAATGCATCAGGAAATTTTACAAAGGTAACTCAGAGAATCCCGATTAAAATTTCGGTAAATCAAATTACTAACAAAGGAAGCAATGACAAAGATGTTCTACTACCCGGAATGTCAGTCGAAATAAAAATCAAAATTAAGTAACAATGAAGAAATTATTGAATCCCAATATTAATGGTAAAACAATACAACTTTCAAACCTGAATGAACATCCTTCCTATAAGTGGTTTGTTTTGGCGAATGTAATGCTTGGGACGTTTATGGCAGTACTTGATGCTACCATAGTAAATGTCGGTTTGACAAAAATGACGGCAGCATTTGGTACGAGTGTTGATAAAATTGAATGGGTTTTAACTGCTTACCTTTTGGTATTTGCAGTAATGCTTCCATCATCAGGATGGATTGCAGATCATTTCGGGTATAAAAGAACTTACTTTCTTGGAATGTTACTTTTTACATTAGGATCACTTTTATGCAGTCTTTCCTGGGACGAAAACGTGTTGATTCTCTTCCGGATAATACAAGGAGCAGGCGCAGGATTTATTATGCCTGTTGGAATGGCGATCACGACAAGGGAATTCCCGCCTGAACAAAGAGGAACTGCCCTTGGATTCTGGGGAATAGCCTCTGCGGCATCAGTCTCCTTAGGTCCGATGCTTGGCGGATATCTGATCGATAATTTCAGCTGGCATGCAATTTTTGATATTAACGTACCGGTTGGAATTATTGCTCTTGTTGTAACTATAATAATTCAGAGAGAATATAAAACAGAACATGTAAGAAAATTTGATCTGATTGGTTTTATATCGATGACGGTATTCCTAACATCATTATTACTTGCGCTCGCAGATGGTAATGCCGCCTGGAATACAGGAGGATGGACATCAAATTTTATAATAGGGTGCTTTGTAATTTCATTTATCGGATTTGTCATTTTTATCGTAACTGAATTTACAGTTGAACATCCTATAGTTGATCTCAGGCTGCTTAAGGACAGGAATTTTGGCATAGCAAACTTAATGATGTTCATATTCGGGATGGGTCTATTCGGCAGTACATTCCTGCTTCCTTTATATCTCCAGGAGTCACTGAATTACACTGCTTTCCAGGCAGGCCTTGTGTTTTTCCCCATTGGTATAATCCAGGCATTCATCTCTCCTATTGCAGGAAGACTTACAGATAAATCAAATCCGAGGATTCCAGTTTTAATAGGAATAATTTTTACTGCTTTAAGCTTTTTTTATTATACTTTTCTATCACTTACGAGCGAGCACAGTCAGATAATGATGCCTCTTTATTTCAGAGGTCTGGGTTTAGGAATGATTTTTATTCCGTTGAGTGCGATTGCCCTGCTGGATATGCCTAAAGAGAAAATGGCACAGGCATCCGGATTATTTAATACGATACGTCAGATAGGCGGTAGTTTTGGAGTGGCAATATTCGGAACACTTTTAACACAAAGAATAAATTTCCATGCAAATATTTATGGGCAAGTGACCAGCTCCGGTTCACCTGAATATCAACACGTTCTTATTAATCTGCAGCACTTCATACAAAATACCGTCGGTGGTGCCGGAAAAGAAGTTATGATGAAAGCAAATGCAATGATTGTTCAAAATCTCACTACACAGGCATTTATTCAGGGTATAAATGATGATTTTTTACTTTCCGCTATTGTAACAGCTTCTCTCGTTATACCACTTATATTTCTTAAAGTAAGTAAGAAAAAAAAGACAGATAAAGTCCAAATTATAGAATAAAATTTGATAACAGGAATTAAAGATGCAATACAATTTTTCCTTTTCAAGAGCAATCTTCATTATACTTATAATATTTATATCAAGACATAACTTTGGTCAGCAAGGCAGTCCAGATTCATTAACCCTTGTTCAGGCAATCAACCTCACCATTAAAAATTATCCGTTAATCAAACAACAGCAAGAAAAAATAAAATCCGCGGATTATAGAATTGAGCAGCAAAAAAGTTACTATTACCCAAATGTGGAAGGAACTGCGAGTTATGCAAGGATAGGACCTCTTCCCTCTTTCAATTTCGGCAACGAAGAGCTGATACTGGCTCCAGCCGATAATTATAATATTAACATCGGACTAAGTCAGCAGATATATGATTTTGGGAGAAGGGATGCTTCAGTTGATTTGATGAAGTCCTTTAAACAGTCGGCAGCTGATAATGTTGATCTGGTAAAATCAAATTTATCATACCAAACTCTTCAAACTTTTTATTCTTTATTGTTTATAAGGGAAAGCATAGCAGTAAAAGACACACAAATAGCAGCTTTGCAGGAGCATTTAAATTTCACAGATAAAAAAATTCAAAGTGGTTCAGCAACTGACTACGATGCCTTAAGCACACAGGTCAGAATTTCTCAGGCTCAAAGTGAAAAGATTGAATTGCTGAATCAGATTAAACAGCAGCAGATTATTTTAACACAATTGCTTGGTGTTTCCCAGGATACTTCAATAAATATAACGGGAGACTTTTCTGCACCATCTTCATCCCCGAATCCTGACTCGCTAATAGATATAGCATTCCGAAAGAGATCGGAGCTTAAAATTGCTATGGATGAATTAAATACATCCCGTTTACAGGAGAATGCCGAAAGCCTAAGCGGCATGCCGAGTTTAAATGCAAACCTGAGCTATGGATTCAGAAATGGGTATGAGCCAAATCTGAATGTGCTCAGGGGAAACTGGGTGGCGGCATTATCCGTCAATGTACCTATTTTCAATGGATTCTTAGTCAAGAATAAAGAAAGTGAAGCAGAGGTTAACACTAATGCGGCCAATCTTAATATTACAATTCTGAAAAGGAATATTGTTTCGGAGGTACAGCAGGCATTAACTAATCTGAATTCTAATCTTGACAAATTAAAATCCACTCTGGCGCAGGTTAATTTTGCGAAGGCAACAGTACAGAGATCAATCGCAAGATACAATAGCGGAGTAGGAACCAATCTCGACTTACTGGATGCTGAAACCTCTGTGGCACAGGCAAGATTATTTTACCTGCAGGATTTATACAGAAGTATACTGAGTTTTTATCAACTTAAAAAAGCTGTCGGAGATATTATATATTAATCAAAGCAAGACAGAATAATTATAAGTCAAAAAGAAAAGCTGAATATTTGCGAAATTTGGCCAGGAGTAAAACATTCATAAAACTATTAACTTTGATTATTATATTTAAGTATTAAATTATCATTTATAAATATGGATGGGGATTCTATGGAAGCCTTAGAAGCAATAAAAACACGCCGAAGCATCAGAAAATACACAGAGCAAAAGATTTCAGATAAGGATATAAAAGAAATAATAAGCTGCGCTATGCATTCACCCTCCGCTTTTGATAAACAGCCCTGGCATTTTGTCGTTATAGACAAAAAAGAATTATTTGTTAAGATTTTTGAAGCGGCCTCTCATGCAGAGATGATCAAAGGTGCGTCCCACGCAATAATACTCTGCGGAGACACAAAGCTGGAAGAAAATCAAGGACTATTAATCCAGGATATTTCTGCCGTAACAGAAAATTTATTACTCGCTGTACACTCACTAGGACTTGGGGCAGTCTGGGTTGGTATTTATCCATTTGAAGAAATAGAGAAAGACATCAAGAAATTATTTGGTATTCCGGATAATATTATTCCTGTATCTATGGCAGTAATCGGATACCCTGCGGAAAAAATTGAACAACCGGATAGGTTCAGAGGAGACAGAATACATAATAATAAATGGTGATAGAAGGATTATAAGACTCCGTTCATCTATGAATTTAATTCAAGAGGCAATTAATTTTTGTAATCCTGAAATCCTGTAATTTTATTTCAACAAGAGCATTTTATTAACCTTTGTGAAATTACCTGCTTCCATCCGGCAAAAATAAATTCCTGATGCCAGGTTTGCTCCATTGAATCCGATCGAATATCTGCCTGCATCTTTATACTCATCGACAAGCACAGCTACCTGCTTACCGAGAGCATCGTAAACAATTATTTTCACATTGGAACCTGCCGGCACTTCATACTGAATTGAGGTCGTTGGATTAAAGGGATTCGGGTAATTCTGAGACAACATAAAATCATGAGGCAGGTCATTATTATCATTACCTGCAGCAACAACTCCTCCCAGAGCTTCGATTGATGCTTTCAACAGACCATAAACGAATGCCGGATTATGAATGCCGAGACTTCTATCTTCATTAACCATAAGATAATCATAAGCAGCCTGAGCCTGAACAAGGGTAACTGATGAATCATTTATAGTAACAACACCATTAACTTGAGGAAGACGAGCTTTTAACTGATTCAGCAATCCCTGGATTTCTATCTGCAGACCATTTGCAACACCATCACCATCAAGGTCAGCATTTCCGTTCACGTAAAATTTCTTGTCGGAGAATTTTGTGCCGATATCTCCATGACAGGGTGCACACGCAGCAACATTATCAGTAGTATCCTGCGACATTCTGAAGGAATGGGAACCCACAAGAATAATATTTCCGTAATCATCTACAGTACCAGGATACATATGACAAGTTACGCAGGCATCACCTGTTGCCGCAAGGTGAGGAGATGATGTTATATTCTGACCAAAGGTAACTGCATTTTTTGCAGAAAGTATATCAGCCTGCGGACCATGGTGAGGTCCGTAATGAGTACTAAGATTATTCAAATAATCATTTGTGTATTCAACTGCATCCTCACGAGCTTTATGACAGTTCATGCAGATAGTGCCGTTTCCCCCGCCGGTGACTGCTTCCCCGTCGGATAACGTAACATCCATAGTTCTCAACTGATGCGGATACTGGACGCTGTGAGGATCATGGCACACTGCACAGGTTATTGGGACAACTTTAGAAAGATTCTGAGTAATCGGCTGTTTCCCCGATTCTATATATTCTACAAAGCCGGCTCCATTATGGCACTGTGCACAGGAAGCATTCGTCATTCCGTGTTCAAATGTAGCATGAGCCGATACCCTCCATTGGGAAGGAAAAACATGATGTCCTCCGTCATGGCACCATGCACAATTTTCAGCTGCAAGAGTTACCGCCATTACATTCGCTGCTCCGTAATTATGTTCACTTCCAGGTCCGTGGCAGCTTTCACACTGGATCCGACCACGCTGCATTGCCTGTGGATATTGAGCGACCATTTGATCATAAACTCCCGGGTACAATGAATCAGGAAAGACAAAAGGAAAATCATCAAATCCATTATTGTCAGCATTAGCATCGTAACCAGTCGTATGGCATTTAATACAACCGGGGCCATAATGATTGCTCAGTGTACCATTTAATCCCTCCTCAAATATTGAATAGTGCCCGGTTTGCTGCCATTCATCAACTTTATCTGCATGACAGCTTCCGCAAGGGAATTCTCCTCCCTGATATCCAAGATATAATCCCACAGTAATTACAAGAGTATCTGATGTTATTGAGCCATCAGAGAAATCTATTTTATAAGTACCGGTAGAATCCGGGACGAAAATTATTACCTGATTTGAATCATTGAGATTGGTACTGGAACCAAAAACGGGATTTGAATCAACAGGTTTTGCTATGACATGCCATGAAGGATTTGTCAGAGCAGCACCTCTTAAACTAACCTCGAGGTACATTTGAGTATTTGCCCCAACATTCTTCAGTCCATTATATGGAAGATTAAAAATATCTGTAGAATCAGCATCAACCTGATTCGGTGACATTCCGTATGTATCAATTTTAGCTGTTTGCGTGTGTAAATTTCCAGTGACCACCAAAATAATAAACAGTATCAAAAATGTTTTCATATTATGGTTCCCAAATTATCTTAGAAACTTTAAATGATTTTTTTTATTAAGATCAATTGTAGAAGAAATCGGAACGAGATGCTGTGATTAAAAATACCGTGTCAGATATAATTAATTTTATACTAAACAATATTTTTTTGTTAAGATTTTTTGTGTGGTGTAGTTAAATTAAAAACGAATAAAAAAAGGCTGCCCAAATGGACAGCCTTTACTATGCTTAGATTTCAAAAGTAAATCATTAACTGATTTTACTTAAGCAAAAGCATTTTATTGACTTTGACGAAGTTTCCTGCTTCCATTCTATAGAAATAGATTCCTGAAGCGAGGCTAGCAGCGTTAAAGTTAGTTGTGTGTGTTCCGGCATTTTGGAATCCGTCAACAAGCACAGCTATTTGTTCGCCAAGAGCATCATAAACTACTATTTTAACATTTGATCCTGCCGGAATAGTATATTGAATAGTAGTAGTCGGGTTAAACGGATTTGGATAATTCTGTGATAACGTGAAATCCTGAGGTGATGTATTCTTTGCATAATCAACAGCTACAGTTCCGCCCAATGCTTCGATAGAAGCCTTCAGAATTCCGAATACAAATTGAGGATTATGAACTCCCAAGCTTCTATCCGCTTCAACCATTAAATAATCATAAGCAGCCTGAGCCTGAGTCAGTGTTACAGAAGAATCTGTAATAGAAACATTACCATCAGCATCCTGCGGTAAGAGATCCTTTAATTGTTCAAGCAATCCTTCAATTTCAACCTGCAGTCCATTAGCAACGCCATCACCATCAAGATCTGCGGTTCCATTAATATAACATCTCTTATCGGAAAAATCAGGACCGAAATTACCATGACAATCAACGCAAGCGGCAACATTATCAACACCATCTTTACTCATATTAAATGAGTGAGATCCAACCAGGATTACATTTCCGAGTGAATCTGTAGTTGCAGGATACATATGGCATCTTACACACGCATCAGTAGTTGCAGCTAAGTGAGGTGAAGTATAGATATTTTGTCCGAAAGTGATAGCATTTTTTCCTGAAAGAATATCAGCCTGAGGACCATCATGCGGGCCGTAGTGAGAGCTGAGATTATTGAGATAATTATTAGTATACTCAACAGCATCCCTCCGTGATTTATGGCAGTTCATACAGATTGCACCATTTCCTGCACCGGTAATTTCCTCACCATTGCTTAATGAAATATCCATTGTTCTTAACTGATGCGGATTTTCTTTACTATGCGGGTCATGACAGGTTGCACAGGTTATAGAAACAACTTCAGGAAGAGTATGATTAACGGGTTGTTTTCCTGATTCAATATATTCTACAAATCCTGCACCATTATGACATTGAACGCACCCTGATCTTGTTGTTCCCGATTCCATTGTAGCGTGGTTAGAGGTTCTCCATTGTGCCGGGAAAAGATGATGTCCTTCATCGTGGCAAATTGCGCAATTCTGAGCATCAAGAGTAACTGCCATAACATTAGCAGCACCTACGTGCATACTACCCGGACCATGGCAGCTTTCGCACTGTATACGTGCGCGCATCATAGCATCCGGATATTGTTCTACCATCTGGTCAAATACTCCCGGATAAAGTGAATCAGGGAATACAAACGGAAAATCATCAAAACCATTATTAGCTGCATGAACATCATTACCAGTAGTATGGCACTTTATACAGTTTGGTCCATAATGATTACTGAGTGTACCATTTAAGCCTTCTTCAAAAATTGAATAATGACCGGTTCCTTCCCATTCAGCAACCTTATCAGCATGGCAATCCTGACAGGCATGATTCGGCAGTACAGGATAAGAATATTGATATCCCAGATACAAGCCAACTTTTAGTACAAGGGTGTCTGAAGAAACTGCACCGTCTGTAAATGCAATTTTATAAGTTCCGACTGAATCAGGTGTGAAAACTATTACCTGAGTTGCATCGTCTAAATTTTCACTTGCACCAAACACCGGATTGGAATCCGTTGGTTTAGAGACTACCTGCCATTGTGGATTAGTTATGGTTGCTCCATCCAATTTGGCTTCAAGATACATCTGTGTACCTGCGCCAACATTCGTCAGACCGTTATAACCAAGATCGAAGATATCTTCTTCACTTTCTTCGCACTGACGTGGGGAAATACCATAAGTCACAACTTTGGCAGATTGTGAATACAATAATACTGTGCTGAACATAAGCGAAAACAGTATCAATATTTTTTTCATCACGCTTCTCCCATAAATTAATAGTGTGTTATAGTTGTTTTTAGTTTTGTAATTGAACGAATTGAATCTTCAAGGTCATTCTTACTTATAGGTTTTAATCCATAAAAAAAGATCCCCAACTGACTTACCTTCTTTCCCAATTCAATACCCGGATCAGAAGTAATGAACATTATAAGCAGTTTGAGATTAAGTTTTCTGAGATTTTCAATAAGACGGGCTGAATCGGGTTTTAAGAAATCATCATCAACAATGAGTATCGATGCATGGGTAGTATAAATAAATGATACCACATCGAGTAAATCATTGCTTTCATTATAAACGACCAGTTGGTGATTTCCTTTAACTTCCGTTTTATTTATCAACTCAATTAGACTATGATCATTTGATATTGTAACAATTTTCATCAATTGGACATAGCAATGTGTATGCCATTTCTACACTTCTAACTACCCTTCAATGGAATGATAATATCATTCAAAATGTTGTTTTTTAATTGAAATAAATTATTTAATATGAAAATTGCTTCTCTTATATGAGAAAGAAATATCCCACTGCGACATAGATGTCCCTAAAAAATCATCTGAAAAAGCATTAATAATTTTTGGCACAGTTTATCTTTTCATCATTATTAATTCTATCGATGTTGAAATTATATACACAAATAAGACAATAATTTTACCCGGGAAAAATTCAAAACTCAAATGATAAATTCAGGCGGAGAAATTATTATTTAATGAAAACTATTAAAACCAGATTTATCTTTTTTACCATCGTGCTTATAATTATCAGCTTAGGTTTTCCCATATTTTTTCTAATCAGCCAGTTCAGGATTAATTTCAATCAACGATCGGGAATTATGCTCAAGACGACACTTGATTTATTGAACTACACTCTCGAAAATACAATGATAGAGGGGGACCAAAAAAATCTTCAAGGAGTAATTGACAGTCTGGTAAATCAAAAAGGTATTGATCACATAAGAATTATTGATACAAAAGGGATTATCAAGTACAGCGGTTTAAAGAAAGAGATTGGGAACAATGTAAAAGAAATTAATTATAAATTTAATATTGATTCACTCACATCCTTAAAAATGAGTCAATTTAAAGACAATAAATATCTTGCCTTTTCACCGATTATGAACAAGCCTTCGTGCATTGAATGTCATACCGGTAAGGTAATCGCTTATCTGGATGTCGGGACGAACCTAACTCCCGCCGAAACAAAATTTTATACCGGCACCAATCATATGATTTTTCTCGGAATCGCAATCCTACTTATAATATCAGCGGGTTTCTGGTTTATATTCCAGACCTTTATAAGCAAACCTTTACAGAAACTTATTAATGCGATGCAGGAAGTAAAGAAAGGCAACCTTTCATCCAGTCTTAAAATTGAAAGAAACGATGAATTCGGCATTGTAAATAAAAACTTTAACCTTATGGTTGATCGACTCCGTGATTCACAGGAGGAAATCAATAAACTACATTTTGAACAGTTGCAACATGTTGACAGGCTGATTACTCTTGGGGAACTGACTTCCGAAACAGCTCACGAAATAAATAATCATAGTGCGATCATTATGTCCCGCGCAGATTATCTTTCATTTGAAGCCCTACAGACTCCGGAAATCTCCAAATATTCAGATGATATAAATGTAATACTAAACCAGATAACGAAGGTATCCGAAATTACCAGGAATGTATTGAAGCACAGCAAGAAAGTCGAAAAAAACTTTGAAAGAATCGATCTGGTTAATGTTATAGAAAATACTCTCAATTCTCTGCACCCGATACTGATAAAAAGAAATGTCGAACTAATAAAATACATACTCCCTCAGCAGGCGTTTATTAAAGGGGATGCTCTTCAGATTGAGCAGGCTCTGACAAACCTCATTATTAATTCTATTGACTCAATGAACGGTGAAGGCAGATTAAAAATATCGCTGATAGATGCTGATTCACTGCTTACAATAACTATTACTGATAACGGCAGCGGAATAAATGATTCAATAAAAGAACAGATATTTTTACCATTCTTTACGACAAAGAAAGGGGGCAAGGGTTCGGGATTAGGGCTCTACATTGTTAAAAATATTTGTAAAAATCATAATGCTGAATTAGAGATGGAAAGCAAAGCAGGCGAAGGAACAACTTTCAAAATAATATTTAACGTAAAAAGAGTAAAGCATGAAGAAACTATTAATAATTGATGATGAACAGGAAATGCTGAACAGTCTGAATAAGCTGTTATCCAGAAACCAGGACCTTGAAATCAGTCTTCTCGACGATTATCATAAAGCAATTGAGGCAGTTTCAACTGAAAAATTCCATTTAATCATAACAGATCTCAGGATGAAAGAACATTCGGGATTAGATATACTGAAGGCATCTCTTGAACATTATCCTGATTCAAAAGTAATTATGATATCCGGTTACGGAACTATTGAAACGAGTGTAGAAGCAATGAAAAACGGTGCATTCGATTTTCTTGAGAAACCTTTTACATCTGTAAAACTATTTGAAACTGTTAACAGGGCATTAGCAAGAGAAAAAACGACAAAAAGGGAGGATGAAAAGCCCCAGGAAATTTCCGGTTTACTTTTTAAAAGCGGCAGAATGAAACAGGTTATAAACTATGTAAAAAAAATAGCTCCGGGAAATATGAATGTACTGATTACCGGAGAAAGCGGTACCGGCAAAGAACTAATTGCCAGGGCAATCCACAATCTCAGCAAGAGAAACGGAAATCCTTTTGTCCCTGTAAATTGCGGTGCTCTTCCGGAACATCTATTTGAGAGCGAATTATTCGGTCACGAGAGAGGAGCATTTACAGGTGCTATAAAGACAAAACCGGGGTTGCTTGAATTTGCCAATCATGGTACTTTCTTTTTTGATGAGATTGGTGATATGAGTCCTGCCCTGCAAATAAAATTATTAAGAATGCTGGAGGAAAGAAAAATCAGAAGAGTAGGCGGGCAAAATGAACATGATATCGATGTCAGAATTATTGCAGCAACCAATAAAGATCTTGAGAAGGAAGTTGCAGAGAAAAGATTCAGGGAAGATCTTTATTACAGATTAAACACAATCAGAATTAATGTACCCCCTTTAAGAGAAAGACCGGATGATATTATTCCTCTTGCCAAACACTTTCTTATAGAGCTTTGTGAGAGAGAAGACAGGCCGGTACCAGACTTTTCAATAGAAGCAGAAAATTCACTTAAAAGTTATATATGGAATGGAAATGTGAGAGAACTCCAGAATATAATTGGGAGAGCGTTCTTTCTTTGTTCAAACAATCAAATTGAGAGATCGGATATTCCCATTCCCATATCCAATACAGAAAATAAAGAGTTAAATGCATTAATAGATTTTGGTTATAAAGAAGCAAAAGAAAAGGTAATAGAAAAATTTGAGCTTGAGTACCTGACTCATCATTTAAAAGAGAACAAAGGAAATATATCGAAGACTGCTGAAGAATGCGGACTTGACAGAAGATCGATCCATCGCATCATAAATAAGTACAATATAATTTATTCAGAAAATGACGAATAGTTAATATTTTGAATCAATTCTGAGAATTGTCATTCAAATCACCTATCGCAATTGAATCATTAATTTAATTTAGAACGGGATCTATGTAACAGTATTTTTACATTCTTCGAATACCCAGCTATCTAACGATCATCTAACGGTCATCTAACAGTCATCTAACGGTCATCTAACGGTCATCAACAAGTAAATAAGAGAAGATTTTCTATTGTTTTTCCTTTATTTTTATCCATAGAGGCTTAATTTTGTTTGTTTTTTTGTATCCAATTAAAATTAACAATTATGGGAGCCTCTTTCCTTTTTAAAATGATTACTTTCAAACCAGGAATGAATATATCCCTTTTAGAATTTAATAAATGAAATTCCTACACCGAATTTTCACAATTTTTTTGTATTTTAACCGGTCTTAATTTTTCACCTAAATATACGGGGAGTATATGAAATCAAGATTACTTTTTCTACTCGCAATGTTTATAACATTTACACTTTCATTTTACCCACAAACATCTGTTATACAACAAATTATTGATAATACCAACAGTGATTCGCTCATTCATTTTGTAGCACAGTTATCGGGCGAAACTCCGGTAATTATCAATGGTACACAACAGACAATTTTATCCCGGAACAAATATGAGCCGGGAAATAACTTTGCTGCAGAATTCGTTAAAGAGAAGTTCGAAAGCTACGGTTTAGCAGCTTATGATCAGCAATTCAGCTCGACAGGAAGAAATGTTTATGCTATTAAAACAGGAACCGATTATCCGAATAAAAAATTTATTATTTGCGCTCATTATGATGATATGCCTTCCGGGAGCCTGGCTCCGGGAGCAGATGATAATGGAAGTGGTACAGCTGCCGTAATTGAAGCAGCCAGAGTACTTTCTCAATTCTCATATCCTTATACTCTGATATTTGCTATTTGGGACGAAGAGGAACAGGGATTGGTGGGAAGTGAATATTATGCACAGCAGGCTGAGGCAGCAGGCGATTCTATAATGGGAGTAATAAACATGGATATGATTGCCTGGGATTCAAATGACGATAACGTTTGCAATATTCACACAGATGATGTGGGTATAACCTTTGAGATTTACGATAAAATGGTAGAGTTAAATACGCAGTATAATATAGGCCTGGATATAGTTGAAGTTTATCCGCAGCAGCCCTACAGTGATCATGCTTCATTTCTTGCTCATGGTTATTCGGCGATATTGTTAATAGAAGATGATTATGATTTCAACGCTTATTATCATACAGTAAATGACCTGCTGCAATATTACGATACACCTTATTTTACAAAATCTGCACAACTTGCTATTGCCACTGTTGCTTCATTTGCAATGAATTTAAATCTTCAGATAATACATACTCCATTTACCTCTGTAGATTACACAAATGATCTTGAACTTTCGGCAGTTTTTAGTACAGGCCTTAATTTAGCTACCGGTGCCGGCAGTCCCAGATTATATTACAGAACGAGCACAGGGGGTTCATTCACAGATTTCAATGAGGTAGTAGGTATCCCTGTCAGAGGCGATTACGAATATGATTTTACAATACCAGGACAGCAGCTTGGAACGATAGTTCAATATTACATAGCAGCTCAGGATGAAAATGAATCCGTTGTTACCACACTGCCGGCAGGCGGAAGCGGATATAATCCTCCAGGGAATATTCCACCACCTGAATTCTTCCAATTCTTTGTAGCCACACAAACTATTGCTTTCCAGGATACCGTTCTGAACATGAATAACTGGACACCTACAGGAACGTGGGGCACAACTGGTTCAAAATTTGTCTCTCCACCTTATTCTATAACAGATTCACCATCAGGCAGTTATCAGAACAATTCCAATACTTCTATCACATTGATTAATGGAATTAATTTATCCGGCGCAATCGGAGCTAAACTTGAATTTGATACACAATGGGATATAGAAGAAGGTTGGGATTATGGACAGGTAGAAATTACAACAAATAACGGGGGAACATGGACGCCTCTTCAGGGTTTGTACACATCTCCAGGATCGGGATCATTTCAACCAAACGGTGAGCCTCTCTATGATGGAACTCAGCTATCGTGGATTCACGAAAGCATGGACATCAGTGATTTTTCAGGTACTCCATTTAGAATAAGATTTCAGCTTGTAACAGACGGATCACAAACAAGGGACGGCTGGTATATAGATAATATAGTTATCAGGATGTTCAACGCTATCCCGGTTGAGATCACTTCATTTTATGCTTACATAACAGGAAATACAGTTAACCTGAATTGGAGTACAGCTTCTGAAATTAACAACAGAGGATTTGATGTGCAGAGAAAAACAGAAAATTCGGATTGGGTATCTCTGGAATTTATAAACGGGATGGGAACTTCTTCAAAAGGACAAACATATAAGTATACTGATAACAGTCCTGCCTCAGGTAAATCTTATTACAGACTTAAGCAAATAGATTTTGACGGCGCTTATAAAATTTACAATGCTTTAGAAGTCAACTTTGCACCGGTTTTCAGTTATACACTCGAGCAGAATTATCCCAATCCCTTTAACCCACAAACAACAATTAATTTCAGCATTGCCGAGACCCGGCCAGTAACATTGAAATTATTTGATGTTTTGGGAAGTGAAGTTCTGACCCTGGTTAATGAGGTTAAAGAGGCAGGTAATTATTCCGTAACATTTAGCGGAAATAATTTATCAAGCGGTATTTACATGTATAAACTTAATGCGGGCAATTTCACATCTGTTAAAAAAATGATGCTTACCAAATAATTTATTCCGGGGATGACACTCATTAAGTGTCATCCCTTTACTTTTCCTATCACTTAAATTACCGTTATTTCTCATTAACTTATTCAAAAGAATTAATTTCAGTGAAATCATTATTTTCGGGTTACCCGGAAACTATTTGTAAGAACAAAAAGAAATAAAAAATTGAAGGACATACTTAAATCCGGAAAGACACTTAAGACTATCGCCGTTTTTGAATTCTCTAAAGGAATATTAGTATTAATTGCAGGATTAGGTATACTAAGCCTACTAAATATTAAAATACAGGATAAATTTGAAAATTTTGTCAGCAGTTTTAATTATATCCCGCATGGCAAATTTTCCAGCGCTATTTATAGTGCTATTACTCATCCGCAGAATTCAGTACTGGTAATAATCGCTTCTTTTGCAATTTTATATTCTTCGTTAAGATTTGCCGAGGGTT
>DATICR010000384.1:0-3898 GCA_035456745.1 Ignavibacteriaceae bacterium | reverse complement strand
ATTGCGGAACTGGTATCCCTGACCTTTTCAAATTCATTATAAGTCCCGAAACTTTCAGGCTTGGTATCAAGGAATAAAATGTCTTTTATATCCGACCGGAAAGGAATATTATGTTCTTTCATCCAACCATCCGGGAACTCTCTGTGCTGAAATGTAACTCCGGAACCGTCATTTATTACAGAAATATTTTTGCTTCTTATCTGCTCAAATTGAATAAAAGGATATACATCGATGGTTAAGTCAAATGGACTCTCATTAGTAATCTTAATTTGCCGGATTGCAATTGCAGAACTATAAACCAAAAAATATTCTTCAACTTTTACTTCTTTAAATGGATAATAATAAAACTTCACCAGGTCACTATATGAAGCTGTTATTATGGGTTTCTTATAAAACTGCTGCAGCTTCGATATTACCACATCGTCTTTTCGGAAAATAAGTCCAAGGTTACCTGCCTGCTTTGTTTCAAAATTCATTCCTTTTTGCTGATCGTACCAGATAAACTGATAACCCTCGTTGATTATATATTGCGATCTGCTCAACGCAGCATTATATGTTGTGTAAATTGGATCGTTTTCTTTTACGGAAAGATTGGATAAGTATTGTCCGAAAAGATTGATAGATGCCAACAACAAGACTATTATAGTTGTTTGAAGTTTATTCATATCAATAAAAGGAAATTATTTTTCTTTTAGTTTTATTATTATTTCTTTCTCCTGATACTTATCTGCACTATCAAATACAATCCCAATGCTATATACATTATTATCGTAACCAAGCAATGTACCATTCTCCACAGAAGCAATATTTTGTCCCGCAGAGTATACTTTTAATGTTTCTTCATTCTTTGATTTTCCCTGAACGCGGACAGTATATTCACCATCGTTAAATTCAGTAGACAGAATTCTAAATCCCTCCGAATATTCACCAACTTTTGGATCAGTAATTACAGGCAGCGCACAGATTCCTCCTGAATAATAAATTTCAACCTGGGAATTTTCTTTTACGTTAATATTCAGATCAACGAATTCTTCCTGTCTCCCGGTTTTCATTTCGAAATTTACCTGCTTCCCATCTATTAATATTTTAATGATTTGGGTTCCTTGAGGTAAATAAGGAATAAAATTAATATTTATGCTTTCGTCTACATAAATGGATTGCCATGACAGAGTTCTTCCAGGATTAAAGAAATAAACTATTTTTTCAGAAGTTCTTGTCATTCTGAAATCCAGATGTCTTACACCTGATTTCAAATTCCCGATTCTTATATTTTCGACTTTCATAAAATTCCAGTCGGCAGGAAGTCTTGGAGATATAGTTAATTGATTGCTCAAAGCATCTGCCTTCAGTCCAAGCATTCCTTCCAGAATTGGCTGAAGCACCATTGTCTCCGACCAGCATTGATGCGGGCAAACTCCCGAAGGCATATATTGTTCACCATTGAGGACTTCTTCAACATATCCTTGTGCAAAACTCTTATATACATTAAGATTATCCATTAAATGATTAAATCCCTGGATATAATTTCCGTATGTATATTCAGCCAGTGCAGTCCATCCTGTAAATAAGGGCCAAATACTTCCGTAATGATATCCGCGTGGATTAAATAAAGGGTTATCCTCACTAATAATTCTTACTCCCCAATCGGCAGTGAAACCATCGGTTGCAAAAGCATCGAGAATAGAATAAGCTCTTTGCGGAGAAATTAACCCAAAATATGCAGGCACGGAAGCCAGCGCTGTCTTTTGAGTATTGTAAGTATTATCCGGGAGTAAACCGCAATTATAAAAATTGGTTTCCGGATTCCAAAAATTATCATTTACAATTTTTTGTACGATCTCAAATTCTTTTTGATATCTTTCAGCTTCTTTTTTGTATCCAAGTACTGATGCAATATATTCTGCCTCACGAAGGGTCTCAGCCCAGGAACCTGCCAGATAAAATTCTGTTTTTGAGCCGAACAGTTCCCCTCCTTCAACCCAGCCGTGTCCTACATTAGTATTTTCAATTAAATGATCTCCATCTGTGTCGGTTGAGAAAAGAAAATCAACGGCACTTTTGATATGAGACCAGCTTGATTTAATAAATTCTTTATCTCCGGTCCATCTCAGGTAGCGTCCTGCAAGAACAACATATAATGGAGTTGCATCGGCCGCATCATAATGAACAACTCCGCTTGTTGTTAATTCATGGAAAATTTTGCCATTCACATCCTGATATTTCTGATAAGTTTCAAGAACATTCTTTACTTTCGGAAAATCACTGTAATCAAGCATCGCCATACCGCTCCATTCCCCATCGCGGCCAAAGTACCACGCATAACCGGGACGTCCGTTCACTTCCTGATTTCCATCCCAGCCATGCGCTGTAGTTGAATAACCGGCAACTAATGACTTTCCAATTCCGGGAGTATTCACAAAAAATCTTTCAGAGCCAATCAGAGCCCACCTGTATCCGGTATTAAAGTTTTCGTCGGGAGTTGTAATCATTAAAGTATTATTCAGAAAATCATTATAGTATTTTACTGTGTTTTCATAGACTGCATTTGCCGAGAGTGCTGTCTTCTTATAATAGTCAGATGCAATGTTAAAACCTTCATCAGTTCCGGTAATAAAAACATCCAGGTTATCATTCATCTGCAAATTTATCTGCATTAAACAGGCGGCTTGTAACTTATCAGTTTCAATTCCTTTAAATACTTTTGCATCTTTTGAGAATCCATCAAATCGTCCTGCAAGTTTATACTCAGGAGTTTTGCTCGCACCAACGATAGAATAAAATTCATCCGTTTCATTCTTTATGACAAAGGCGTTTAAATTTTCATCCCAGGTGTAATAAATTGATCCTATGGCTTTGTGAGAATAGGGCCACATGAATCTTAAATTGCTTTTGAATTTGATGATTAACTTTGCCGGATAGACTCCACGGTACTCATAATGTTCAATTCCGGTCGGATCATTAATATCAGAAGTTATAATTTCCGTTATATAAGCACGCGGGAATTTATACATCCTTGTAAATGAACCGGGATTTATTTCAATTTGCGGATTCTGATCGTTGAACCAGTATATCGTATCTCTATATGAAAATTGAACTCCAACATCGTAATCTCTGATTGCCATAAAAGGATGTGTCCATATCTCATCAATTCCACCTTTTTCTTTTCCCATTATCAGAATTCTTTCTCCTCCGGTATCCCATTCATTATCAGAGGCGTATAGTGCCGACAGGGTAATTGGTTCAGTGTATAGATTCTGATTCCATACCTTCGCCGAATCTAGCTTAACAGATGCAGAAATTTCTGAAAATTCTTCGACCTTTAACGGTTTATAATTCCAGTAGCGTATTTTAACATTACTCTCAACTCCTGATAAATAATTCAGGCAGTTTTTAACAAATAATTCAAGCTGAAGTCTGTTCTGATCTTTAGGAGCAAAATAAGTATATGCGCCCACACTCAATATTTTCCCTTTTCCATAATCATATTCGATCATTAATTTCGAATCTTCCTTAAGAGTGATGTATGCCCAATCTACTGCAACTACCTTTCCCTGAGGAATAGAATTTTCGAAATAACCAACCTGTCTAACATTTTCATCAGTCACAGGCGCCCAGATATATGCTCCCCCATTCAAACCCTTAAAAACAGGATGAGTTCTGAAAGAATGAAGTCCTAACTTCCTGCCGTAACCTTCATCTATCGCCTGAGCATATTTAACTTCCGGTTTTGTTTTTTCGAGTCCGAGTGGAACTGTTAATTTAACTGCGTCAAGTGATAAAAATAATCCTCCTCCTTTTTCAGTAAATTTTTTCAGATTATTTATAAACTCCGGATCGATTTCAGTTTCAGAAATGTCAGAAGAGTCTGGACGATGATACCAGAGAACATTTATATTTT
>DATICR010000383.1:0-14324 GCA_035456745.1 Ignavibacteriaceae bacterium | reverse complement strand
ATGGTGAACATGAAATTGAAAAATATACGCGGGAAATCGAGAACAATCCACTCGATTCGCTTGCTTATTACAAGAGAGGAACTTTGAAGGCAGAACTAGGCGATCTTGCTGGTGCAAGCCGGGATTTTAAGAAATCCATTGAACTTGAGATGCAGGAAGCAAAGGAATATTTTTCCCTCGGCCTTTCTAAATACCGGAGAGGAAGTCTGCAGGAAGCTGCAAAATTGTTTGATAAAGCCATAGCACTTGACTGGAGGTACGCCGAAGCATATTATCAAAGAGGAAAAATTAAAGTTGATTTAGGTGAATATTCTGCTGCTATGGATGATTTTAGCACCGCAATAAAATTAAATAAAGATTTGAAGTTTTCCTGAGAAAAATTCTGATATCATTAGTCATGACAATTTTTTACAATTAATGACCTTCCACTGACAATTCGACTCACCCCAACGATTTAATTTTCATCACTTTAATTTGAAGCACTATTGTGTTCATTTAGTGGATTAATTAGTCCCATGACAATTCTTTACAATGGTTTACCTGGAAATGACACGTGTGACAAATTGCTCCTGTATGTTAGAAGTGAAACTTAAATAAAATAGTTCTTCACAAAAAACAGAAGGAGAATAAAAATGAAAACTGCAGCAACACTTTTAATAGTTCTTTCAATTATGAGTCTGATGATGGTTCAGGAAATCAAGGCTCAAAGCAGCCTTTATAAAAATGTAACTTCAAATTCCATTGCAACTTTGGAAGAAGGAATCCATTCTGAAAACCAGGGAGTCAGGAAAAGTTCAATTTATATGGCAGGTCTTTACAAAATAGACGAGGCAGTTGATGCTCTTACCAGTCAATTAAAAAATGAGGAAGATGCCAATACCAGGGTATTGATAGCACTTTCACTTTATAATATCGGAGACCCTGAAGGAATGGAAGCTGTTAAAGATCTTTCTGAAAATGATAAAGACACAAAAGTAAAAAGAATGACTACTGCTCTTTACCAGGACTATATAGAGAATTTCGTAAATGTTTCCCAAAGGTAAACCGTACAGATGAGACTTTATATTTATATTCCGGCACCAGAAAAATTATTTTATGCATAAAATATTCGAAACGTTATTTTTACTTGGAGTTTTAGCCGTTCTGACAGCAGGCTGCGAAAACAATGAAAGCAATACCACAGAAACCCCAGGTATAAATGATTGGAAGCAGGTACTTAATCTGGCGGGTGAGTGGAAATTTTCTGTTGGTGATAACCCGAAATGGTCATCTTCCGACGCTAATGATGATAACTGGGAGAATATAGAAGTGCCTTCTTCATGGGAAAACCAGGGTTTTCATGGATACGATGGATACGCATGGTACAGGAAAAATTTTGAACTTCCTTTAAGCGCTAATAACAATTCGCTCTACCTTTTTCTCGGGTATGTGGATGATGTTGACCAGGTTTTCATAAATGGAAAACTGGTAGGTTTTTCAGGTTCATTTCCCCCAGATTATTGGACAGCCTATAATATTTTAAGAAGATACCCGGTTCCTAATACTTTCCTGAATTTTGGAGGTAAAAATACAATAGCAGTCCGTGTTTATGATGATCAGCTTGAAGGAGGAATCGTAAGCGGCGATATCGGTTTTTACACACAAGGAAATGTATTTCAAAACAGCATTGAACTCACGGGTCCCTGGAAATTTAAAATCGGGGATAATCCTGCCTGGAAAGACAACAATTATGATGACACCTTATGGTCTGAAATTATAGTCCCGGGTCACTGGGAAACCCAGGGCTTCCCTGATTATGACGGTTTCGCATGGTATAGAAAAACTGTTTTTGTCCCGGACAAATTTAAGAACGACAGACTCATCCTTGTGCTTGGAAAAATAGATGATTTTGATGAAGCATACATTAATGGAAAGCTTGTAGGTTCAACGGGAAAAATGACCGACCTCGATAATCTTGGAGAGATTTATCAAAAGCTCAGAGGTTATTATCTTTCAAAAGATGATTTGAAGTACGGTGAAAAAAATGTAATAGCCGTGAGAGTTTATGACGGTTTCAGAGACGGAGGTATCTATGAAGGTCCTGCTGCACTTGTGCCGATGAAAGAATATGTAGAATACTGGAATAGTGTAAGACACGGGAAGTGAGGAGCAGGCAGCCCGATGAAATAAACTCTCGTCAAAAACTGATTATTAAATTGGAGCAAAGCCCACAGGTGCAGTCATCCATAGCGAGGCAACCTGTAAACCAAAATATAGATTTAATAAATATTGTAGTAATATAATTTTAATTAGTACCTCCAAACCCTCATTTTGCTACAATAATTTGACCTCTCCAATCATTTCAATTCCTTTCTGATTTAACTTGAAAATATTTTCTTTTTCTTTACTATTATAATTATACTTTTTATCTTAAACGTATAAGAATTTTTAAAGTGGAGATCAGTTTTAATTTAGCTCCTCTAACTCCTTTAATTTAAGCCTTCATATTAGAAAGGAATGCCGTTGAAAAAGCTATACATTTTTTCACTCATTTTTTCATCTCTTTTTTTGCTGACTAATTCATATGCACAAAAACCACAACAGAACAGAGGGATTGAAATAACACCTGACGAATCAGAGCAATACGTAATTAAGCATAATATGCGCGTAAATACAGAAACCGGTATACCTATATCGGTATACGAATTAAATTATAAAGTTAATCCCGATACCCCTGAAAAAATGGCAGAGCAATTTTTAAGAGAAAATCATTCTCTGCTTCATCTGCAATATAATCTGGCGGATTTGAAATACGATCGGACTGTCACCACCCCGGGCGGGTACCACGTTCACTTTACACAATATATTGGTGAATATCCTGTTTATAAATCAACCATAAATGTTACTATCAACAGGAACAACAATGTTGTTTTCTTAATGAACGGGTATAAAGTTCAATATGGAAACAAAGATGAAATTGATCTGCAGAATTTTAAAGTATCAGCCAGTGATGCATTAGTGGCAGCGAAAAATTACCTGCGTGTTACAGGAAACATTAATTTTGAAAATTCTGAAACGACTATTTATTACTTAAAAGGTCAATTCATTCCTGTCCAGAAAATTAACATAGTTCCGGCTGAAGGTCTGACAGGAGATTGGGAAGTATTGATCGATGCACATACAGGGCAGATTATTAAAGCTGTAGATAACGCGTGCTATTATGATGGAGGAAACTACGGGATAAACTCTGTTGATGGAAGCGGATGGGTTTTTGATCCTGATCCGATTACACATGCCAGAACCACATACGGTTCTCCCGGATTCAGTGATAATAATGATGCAGATTCAGACTCATTGACAGCCCATCTGGAGGATAGGGTGCTCCATGATATTACTCTCACTGGAAGCACGTATTCTCTTGCAGGTCCATATGCAGAAATAAAAGATTTTGAAGCACCATATACCGGTCTCCATTCAAACACATCCAGTGAATTTCATTTTACCAGAAACAGTGATAACTTCGAAGCAGTTAATACTTATTTTCACATTGATGAATCAATGAGATATATAAATGAAACTCTAGGTTTTGTTTTAATGCCGTATCAATATGCCGGGGGTGTCAGATTTGATCCACACGGTTTAAGCGGTGATGACAACTCTCATTATATTCCTTCTACCGGAAGTATAGCTTACGGTGATGGCGGTGTTGATGATGCTGAGGATTTAGGTGTGATTAAGCATGAACTTGGACACGGTCTTCACGACTGGCTGACTTCAGGAGGATTATCGCAGGTTGAAGGTTTAAGTGAAGGCTGCGGAGATTACTGGGCTTCATCTTATTTAAGGAGTACAGGATACTGGACACCTTCTGATCCTTCATATAACTGGGTATTTATATGGGACGGACACAATCCATTCTGGGCGGGAAGAATTACCAACTATACTGCTCATTATCCAGAAGGACTCACCGGGGTCATTCACACTGACGGACAGATGTGGGCATCTTCCTTAATGTCGATTTATGATCTTATCGGACGCGAAGCTACTGATAGTGATTTCCTTGAAGCATTATCGATGACAAACGGAGGTTCAGGTCAGCAGGATGCGGCATATGCATTTATGGCGGCTGATCAATCGTTATACGGCGGAGCAAATATTCAATTCATTGCACCGGTGTTCCAGGACAGAGGTTATATTGAATCTCCTGTAACTGCTGATTTTACTGCTGATGTAACAGGCGGCCAGGCACCATTAACTGTTCAGTTTACTGATCTTTCTGTTGCCGTTTCAGGTGACATTGTTTCCTGGGAATGGGATTTTGATAATGACGGTATTGTTGATTCTTATGAGCAGAATCCATCCTGGACATATACCGATAACGGAACTTTTTCAGTTAAGCTTACTGTTTCTGATGGAACAGATACCGATACGGAACTAAAACAGGATTTTATTTCCGTTAACAGCGGAATATTTGTCTGGGAAGGTGTGGCTAACGGTCCTAATTACAGCGGGGCATATATCCGTGATTATTTACAATCCCAGGGATTCGATGTGGTTTATTCTTCTTCTTTGACTTTACCGTCATCGCTTCAGGGATATGATGCTGCATTTTTATCGTATGGAAATTATGGCGGAAATAATACAACGCTGGAAGATCAGGATGCCGATGTAATAATAAATTATCTTCAGAACGGTGGAAAAATATATCTTGAAGGCGGTGATGCTTTGGGATACGATCAGAGCAGTAATTCAATACTTTTGAATCTGTTCGGACTGGCATCCGCTTCTGACGGTTCATCAGGCAATTTACCCGTAACTGATTTGCAAGGTCAGCCGGGCACATTAACCGAAGGGATGCATTTTACTGCTTCAACTCAGCCGAATAATACCTGGATAGATCTTTACACGCCAAACGCAAATGGAAATCTTGCATTCACTCAGACGGGTGTAGGAAATGTTGGAGTTCAGGGAACAGGCTCTGCCAATCAGAAAACATTCTGTTTCTCTTATGCATTAGGTTATCTTACCGATGGTTCTTCTCCAACAACCAAAGCTGATTTAATGAATCAAATTCTTGATTACTTTGATGTTCAGATACCTGTAGAGCTCACTTCGCTGACCGCCGGGATGGTAAACGAAGCAGTTCAATTAAAATGGTCGACAGCAACTGAAACCAACAACAGAGGATTCGAAATCGAAAGAAGCTCAGATAATAAATCTTTTGTAAAAATCGGATTCGTACAGGGAAAAGGAACCACCTCTGAAAAATCATCATATGTATATATTGATAATCAACCGGTTGTAGGAAAACTTTACTACAGGTTAAAGCAAATTGATCTCGATGGGACATTTGAATATTCACCGGCAGCAGAAGTTAATTTTTCTGTTCCTGATGTATTCAGCCTGTTGCAGAATTATCCTAATCCGTTTAATCCATCTACAAAAATTAAATTCAGTCTGGCAGCGGATTCAAAAGTATCTCTTAAAGTATATAACCTTCTTGGTCAGCAGGTTGCTGAATTAATAAAAGGAGAATACGAAGCAGGAAGACATGAAATTAATTTTGATGCGAATAAATTATCAAGCGGCATTTATTTCTATATAATGAATGCAACAGGAAAAGACGGAAGGAATTTCAGTTCAACCAGAAAAATGACATTAATTAAATAAACTTTAATTTCAATCACGACTATCCGGCAATCAGCAAAAGATAATTGTTGATTGCCGTAGTCGTAGTAACTTTCATCATCAGAATTTTCCTTTAACAAGCATTTAAACATCTATAATCTATTCCTGACAAATTTCTTCCGGGTTATTTGAAATCTACAATAGAAAGATTTTGATATCCCTTTTTATCCCCGATTAAAAATTTAATTTTTTTATCAAAGCAGACTACCAAATTCGAGGCATTTTCCAATTAAAAAAATGAATGTTCCTGAGGTCTTTAGTAATTGGAACCAACGGACAACAAGCTTACTCTCCGCCTTGTTGCGTCCTTTTTATGTCGTCTTACGTCCTTTTTACGTCCTCTTTACGTCCTATTCTTTTTGAAATTCTTTAAAAAAGATATGTCTGCAGGTAAATTCCCCATCGCAATAACTGAAACTTGAAGAGATCAAATTTGATTATTAAATATAACAATATCAACAAAATGCGTCAATGTCTAATTTGTAAAATGAGCATAAATATCATTTTAGAAAAGTTATATTTTTATAAAAAATGAAAAGAATTTTTATATTCCCATTTTCATCCCAAATTAGAAAATAAAAGTCTGATGCAAGTAAATGGAATGCAGATACCGCAAGCGGGAAACGCTGATGGTTATGATTTTCGCAGATAAAAAAAATTTACATATTGATTATAAAAGAAGATTAAATACAGATGGTATCTGGCAGGATATATTATTTGGAAGGATTTGTATCAGGGATTGTGATTTGATGTTTTAATTAACACCGATCCAGATAAATCGGGATGCAATTCTCTTAAATAAAATTATTTCGGAAGGATATGATTTTAGAAATGAAATCATAAAATTACTTTTTTAAGAATTCAATATTTCTTATCCCAAAAAATTTAATATGGACAATATTTATTATAAAAATTCATTTAAATCTGTATTTGAAATAATGGTAATAATAAATAAATTTGCATCCTACAGGGAGTTCATTTTTCTAATTGCAGGAATTGCTTATATATGAGAATATTTATACTATTAACTATTACAGGATTATTTTTTTATAGTTGTAACACAAATCCTCCAACCTCTCCTGAATCATATCCCGTAGGTAAAATTGTGGCCACAACAACTATTAATTTTAATCAATCACCCATTACACCAACTAAGATTGTATTGTTAGAAGATTTTGCAAATGTAAGCTGTTATCCCTGTGTTACATCCAACCAGATTATTGAATCCCTTCTGCATGGTTCATATGAAAGAAAAATTGCCGTAGTTAAGTTTCCTACGAATTTCCCCTCACAGAGCGATCCGTTTTTTCTGGCAAATGCGGATGTATGCAATATGAGAATGGATTATTATCATGTATTTTTTGCTCCTACTATAATAGTAGACGGCACATTAAGACCAACTGCAACTGATTCTGATGAAGTCAAAGAAAATATAGATGCAAGTTTAATTAAACCTGCCAAGTTCAGTATTATCGTTAATAAAAGTTTTCAGGATAGCAGTTTAATAGTAAATACTGATGTTCAGACTATAGGACTGGCCGGTATAAATTTAAACGCTCTCGTTTTATACACTGTTATCGTTGAAAATAATATAGAATACGACGCATCTAATGGGGAAAAAGTTTTCTATAATGTGTTAAGAAAAGTGCTTCCTTCAGATGAGGGATTCTCATTTGCCGGTAAATCCACATTACAGCAGCCATTTACAATTAACTGGGAAGCCGATCTTCAATCCAATTGGAATCCCGATAACCTGCATGTTGTTGCCTTTATTCAAAACATTCAAACTAAGGAAATTCTTCAAACTGGTGCTGATTATTAAAAATTTTATAGAATCAATTAAAATTCAAGGGAGAAGCAAATGAAGAAATTGTTACTTTTAAATTTATTATTACTTTTTATTATTTCCGGCATTTCCGAAGCTCAGGAGAGGAGGATAGTCTTACTGGAAGAAGCTACAAATGCTAGTTGTGGTCCTTGTGCACAGAACAATCCAAATTTACAGGCATTTTTTAAATCACACTTCGGAGGTGTAATTTCGGTTCGTTATCATGCATCCTGGCCGGGAACTGATCCAATGTATAATGCTAATCCTACTGAAAATACTGCAAGAATAGTTACATATTATGGAATCAACGGGGTCCCGAATTATTTAATGGACGGTACAAATTATGGCGTTCCCAGTGATCCGATAGGAATGGTTGGACAAATGAATCAGGATCTCGGAATGAATTCTCCGGTTAAAATAAGAATTAATTCAAACATAGATGCTGATTCTGTCAGAGCAACTATTACATTAACTGCCGTTTCTACGGTAACCCAAGCTAATTTAAAATTCAGGATTGCGGTTATTGAAAGAATGATACAATATGCCACTCCTCCAGGCTCAAACGGGGAAAAAGTTTTCCCTGATGTTATGAGGAAAATGTATCCGGATCCTGATGGATACACGATCAATAGTATTAATGCAGGAGATGAATTTACATATTACGTAAGTTATCCGGTAAATGCCGCCTGGGTCTGGCAGGATTTAGCTGTAGTTGGATGGCTTCAATCCGATGCAACTAAAGAGGTTATTCAATCTAATATCAGTATTCCGACTTATAGTATTGAATCAGATTCTCCACTCGGAGAATTTTTAGAAAAAAATCAGAATTATTCTAAAATTCTTAAAATAAAAAATGATAATGATGTTGAACTTCAATTAAGACTTAAATTTACGGATGTTCAGGTGCCTTCCGGATGGGATTATAATTTAACATATAATGGAAACAGTTATGATTCTGTGGATATTGCAATAGCACCAGGTGATTCAGGAGTCTTTAATTTAGAAATAATTACGAATTCAAATCCTGGTAGCATAAGTTTGGCTCTATTTGCACAAAATCTGAATGATCCTTACAGTTATGGTTACACCGCTAATTATTTTGGAATGATTAAAAATGGTAACGTGCTTTTTATAGATGATGACGGGGGCACAAATTCAGAAACATATTATTTCCCCGCATTCGATTCTGCTGGAGTTCAATATTCAAGTATTGAAGAAGGATTTCTCTCAGGATTAACAGATCAAATTATGGCTGCCAATTTCAAGGCGGTATTCTGGAGTATTGGCTGGGGATTTCCCGCATTTATTCAATCGGATGTGAATTTTCTTGAAACTTTTCTTAATAATGGTGGAAATCTGTTTATAGCCGGTCAGGATATTGGATGGGATATCTTTGATGTTTCCGGAGGAAGTAATTTTCCTGAAGCTCAGGAATTTTATCACAATTACCTGGATGCCAGATATATTAATGATAATGCCGGTTCAAGTTCATTCACCGGGGTGGCCGGAACTTTAGGTGATAGTATAACCACAACACTTTCTGGTATAGCAGGTGGATTCTATCCCGAGCAAATAGGGAGTTATTCCGGTGTATCAGATACAATATTTCAGTATTCGGGAACCACCAAATATGGTGCGCTTTCTTACGATGCCGGGACTTACAAAACCATTTATCTTGGAGTGGGATTAGAACAATTTAATTCTTCTGATGCAAGACAGAAAATAATTCAAAGGGCGGCCGATTGGTTTAGCGTTTTAATACCATTGCAAGTCAACTTGCTTTTACCTGAAGATGGCACAACGTTAAATGGAGATACAGTGCAATGCATTTGGGCAACAGGCACCCCTTTGGTAACCAATTATTGGTTTGAGCTTGCAACAGATTCAATGTTTACAATGAATTATTTTGTAGATTCAACTTTGACTGATACCAGTATTGTGCTAACCCATTTAAACAACAATACAACGTATTGGTGGAGAGTACGAGCACAGAATAATATAGGCTGGGGCGAATTCAGTTCCGCGAGAACTTTTAAAATAAATATAACGGGTATAGAGGAAAATAATAATCTGCCGAGATCTTTTAGTCTTGCTCAGAATTATCCTAACCCTTTTAACCCATCAACAATGATTAAATATGAAATTCCGAAGACTTCAAATGTTAGTTTAAAAGTTTATAACTCAGTGGGACAAGAAATAGCCATACTGATTAACGGGACAAAAGCACCAGGAAAATATGAAGTGCGGTTTGATGCCAAAAACTTAGCATCAGGAGTATATTTCTATAAATTAAATGCCGGCAATTTTGTTTCGGTTCAAAAAATGATAGTAATTAAATAAACTTTAAATGTGTTATTAATATATGTTTGATGTTAACCCTTAAGGAACTATTAAGTTTAAAGAATTATAGGATCCTTTGCAAGGATCTGAGGTTGGATTTTATATATATATATAGAATAATAATTAATAAAATAAGGTTATGTTATGAAGAAAAGAATTTTGAAAGTTTTAATTTTAATAATATTTTTTCTTCCATTCGTTTCCCTCTATGCACAGGATATAGAAGTTATCCGGGAAGATAGTGTTATATATGGTTCACTTGGACAAGAATTAGTAGTTTATGCAAAAATTGTAAACGTTTCCCAGGAAGATCAGATAATATTTTTAGTCAGGACAGAAGAAAATTTGCCAAATAACTGGTCATCATCACTCTGTTTTGGTATTCTTTGTTTTACTTCAAATTTAGATAGTGTTGCTACCAGTGAGGATTTTGGTTTGCAACCTGTACGTTCCGGTGATACAATTGAAGCATCTGTGCATTTCCAGACGGATTCGACCTTACCTGGAACAGGATATGTTCAAATACAAATTGGATCAGTAAATAGTCCTAATGTTAGAACAATAATTAATGAAATGGCTTCGACAGAACCAAATGCAGCAGATGATCAAGTTAATGCATTAAGTAATTTCAGATTAATGCAAAATTATCCCAATCCGTTTAATCCATCCACGACTATATCTTTCACTCTTCCGGAAAGATCAAATATTACTCTGAAAGTATATAACATTACTGGTAAAGAGATTAAAACTCTGATAAATGAGGAGAAGGAAGCCGGGATTTACAATATTAATTTTGACGGAGAAAAACTCTCTTCGGGGATTTATTTCTATGAAATTACCGCTGGTAAATATTCTGCTGTAAGAAAAATGATTTTATTGAAATAAAGAAATTGAATCGGAACTGTTTCCAATATATTATTCCGGAACAGTTCCTTTTTTTAAAATGCGGAAATCGGAGAATTAAATGTACAAACTTTTTTTAATCCCACTATTTTTATTATTAATAATTAATGTATATGCACAGGACCAGGAAAAACAAATTACGGGTAATGCTCCTGAGTTTAAGCTTGAAAATGTTGACGGTGAATATATTTCTTTAAAAAATGAATTAGGAAAAGGACCTGTATTATTGAGCTTCTGGGCTACCTGGTGCAAACCCTGTATCGAAGAGATGACAAAATATAAAGATCTGTATGAACAATTTAAAGACAAAGGATTGAAAGTGTTTGCGATTTCGACTGATGATGAAAGAACAGTGGCAAAAGTTAAACCATTTGTAAAATCAAAAAAATATCCTTTCCCGGTTCTTCTTGATACAAATTCAGAAGTTGCGCGAAAATATTATGCACAAAATATTCCATATTCTGTTTTAATAGACAAGGACGGTAAAATCATCTATACACATCTTGGATATATGAAAGGGGATGAGCTCAAAATGCAGAACAAAATAGATGAGCTTGTCAATATTAAATAAGCGGAGCACTGATTTTTTCGGAAGAATTATTTCAAAGCAATGCGGAAATCTTACGTCCCAAACATATATCCTTTTTACTTACCCCAAATGCCTGGCATTTTTTCTTTAATTAATCCAGTCAATACATTTTTCGGATTTTTAAGATGAATACAAAATTACTGCTTATCCTTTTTTCAATATTAGTCTGTACATTAGCCATAAACATTAAGGCACAGGAAAATACATTTTTACCTCAGGGACTGGGTTTGTCAAATCAGCTTGAATATTCGAATGATATTAATAAACATCTTGAAATATTTGAAGACTGGCTTAACCTGGATTATCACAACGGAATTTTCAGTACCGGATTAAGATTTGAAACCTATGAACCAAATGATCCCAGTCCGGCAATCAGTCGTGGAAAAGACAGATATGCCAACATAGCATACAAATACATCAGGGCTGATATCGGTGATGCCCGGGAAGGCGGAAGTTTAACCATTGGGAATTATTATACATTATTTGGCAGAGGTTTGATTCTTAAAAGTTATGAAGATAGAAATATCCGGGTCGACAATAATCTCCTCGGGGCTAAACTGGAAGCCAGGTATGCGGACGTAACCTTAACTGCAATTACAGGAATGGCAGCCAACTCAAATGATGCGAGAACAGATATATTACATGCTGCCGATATTGAATATAAGATTATTCGTCAGTTGAAACTGGGTGCATCTTATGCTTCAAACCTTCCGGAAGGTGATGCAACCAGAACAATGCTCACCTCGGTCAGGATTATGCCAAGTATCTGGAATTTTGATTTTTATGGAGAATATGGATTTAAGCAAAACAGTGATACAAGAGGAATTCTGCTTCATCCTGATACTACAAAAATTGTCTACTATCCTTACAGAAATAAAGATTGGAAAGTTGGACAGGCGGCTTACGGAAGTATAAATTTTTATTATGATGTATTTGCACTGTCCGGCGAATATAAGTATTACGATAATTTCACCTTTACCTCCAAGGATGGAACAGTTATTTATAATACACCTCCGTCAGTCAGAAAAGAATATACTTATGTTTTATTAAACCGCCATCCCTCGGCACTAAATCAGTCGGATGAACAGGGCTACCAGATTCAGATGGATTATAACCTGAGTGACGAAACTACTTTCAGCGCTGATTACGGTGAAACAAAAACTCTCTCATATAAATCCTACTATAAAAGATTATTATACGATAATTCCGAGCCCAGGGTACAGCTCAGGGAATTTTATGCCCAGGCTTATCACGACTGGAGTGATAACTGGACGACCATTGCTGCTTTCGGATATAATGAGGAAAGAGATACAGATACAAAAAATGTAACCCCCATTCTTGAGAACAAATTCTATTTTGATGAGATAAATACAATAAAGCTTACCCTCGAGCATCAGCAAACAACCGTGAAGCTGACCGGGGAAGAATATTATGACGATGCTGTTACAGTGGAATATTTTCGTTCACCTCTTTTCAGTGTATCCGTGGTTACTGAAATGCAGACAAAAGAACCCGAACCCGACAAAACATTAAGAAAATTCTGGAGCTTCATTCAATTTGGATATAAAATAGGAGATCATACTGATTTAAGTCTCTTATTTGGATCCAGGCAGGCAGGTAATATATGTATAGGCGGTGTCTGCAGATATGAGCCTGAATTCAGCGGTATTGAGTTCAAAATGTTTACAAGGTTTTAATTTATGAATCCGTGTCACTTTCAAAAATCCTGCGATATATTTAAGACGGGAAAACAAGAATTAATTAACGAGTATTTAACTTTATACTTCAGGAAAATATTAGAAGTTATTGTTAAATAAGTAATTCCCATTCTTAAATTTATTACTTCATGGCTTGACTTTATGCAGGTTTTTTAAGAGTTTGCACAGTGTTTAAATGAATTAATTTAACGATAGATTCTTGACTTATAAATTTTGCACAGTTAAATTCTGATTCTTAATATTGTGAGGTTAATGGAAACTTGGCTACTACTTCAATTTCACTAAAAAAATTCTTAACCGAAAAATCTTTCGCCGGGGCAGAAAAATCTTACGCCCATAATAAAAAATCAAAAATTTCTTATTTAAAAATTAATATCTTACTTGTACATGACTGCGTGAATAACGGTTTGTACATTTCAAAGTGGCTTATAAATTGAATTTTTTATTAACAAATAGAGAGAGAGAATGAAGAAAAATTTACTATTTACCTTTGACAAATCATCTCCATTTTTTTAAGCAACTTTACCTTTTTGCGAACAGGAATTTCTCTGCTCAAAGTTTAATGATGATTAAAATTCAAATATCCTAAAAGGAGGAAATATGAAAATACCTGATAAGGTTAAATTTCTATTAATACTGTGTTCCGGATTAATATTTTTTATGACCGGCTGTGTTGACACCAGCGTTCAAACAATTCCAGACCAGATTGTTTACCACAGTCAGGCAAAAATAGTCAACCTGGTTCCTGCAACCGGGGGAGGGACGATTACTGCAACATTTGATGGTAAGGATTATACAATTGATCCAGGCCAGGAAGCACCAGGTGATGGGCAGCCATTTATCGACTTCATTTCAGGAACAAAAAGTATTACTGTGAAGAATGCTAATACAAATTTCAATGATCTTATCCCGGCACAGACAGAATATAAAATGAGACTTTTTGTTGTTTGGGATACTACTCAGGTTAATCATTTACAGATCGATACAACAGTTATAACGCCGGATTCTTTACAAATTGATACAACTGTAGTTTTAGACAGTGTTATAACCAGCTATGATGTTCTTACTAATTATCAAAGATATGTATGGCAAAAGAAGGGAACAAGCGAAGGTGCAAGTTTATTCCCCTCTGATACTATACAGATAGCTATATTCAACGGATCTCCCGATTTAAGTGTTTCTCAGCTTCGTCTTTATGGCGGAGATATTGATGAGACAGTCTCCGCAAGTGCTGAATATAAAGGTAACAGCGGATATGTAAAATTTGGAGCCCCGAGCG
>DATICR010000382.1:0-3349 GCA_035456745.1 Ignavibacteriaceae bacterium | reverse complement strand
TTTAATCTGTATATCAAATGAATATTTGTCGCTGTTCGCTATACGATTATAACCTGTAAATATAAAAGTATGATTCAATGCTTTTACTTCTTTACCCCTGGGAAGGGATAGCTGCTCGGATTTGGAAAAATTACCCGACAGCAGTACGCCAAGGAGAAATATCCCGACTCCTATATGAGCAATTTGACCTCCTGTTAGTAAAAAATTAATTTTTAGATTTTTTATAATTGTACCGATATTAGTTATAATAGTAAATGAAGCTGTCAAAGTGTATAGTATAAAATAAACTGATGTCATTCCTGCTGCTAAAGCAATAACCACGGTTGCTACTGTGGACAATATCAGGTGCATCACTATACCTCTTATCAATTCACTTTTTTCTGTTGAACGCCATCGCATTATTAATGTAAAAGCAATTAAAAACATTATTAGTATTGCAAGAGGGAAGTTCATCTGTGTATAAAAGCTTGTATCTACTGAAGTCCCGAAGATCGGGGCAGAAGTGCCAAGAATAATTATCAGGGCAGTCCCAAGCATAACAGCCGATCCATACAATAAACCGTTTTCCCTGCTAAAGAATGATTCGTTTGTAGAAGAGACATTCTTAAGTCCTTTCCATCTTAAAATTACTCCCCCGATACCAAGAATCGAAAATGTGAGAAGAAATCCAATCAGAAAAAGATAAGTTACCATGCCGGGCGCTAAAAATGAATGTACTGAAGCCTCTGAAAGTATGCCGCTTCTTGTTAGAAATGTACTGTAGATAACAAACACGAAAGTTAATACTGAAAGAATAAGGTTTGTTCTGATGTACTTTCCCGGTTCGTTTTTTAGCTGGGTGTTTTTCTGAATCAATAAAGTATGAATTAATGTTATGCCGATTATCCATGGAACTAAACTTGAATTTTCAACTGGATCCCAACCCCAGAACCCTCCCCATCCTAAAACTCCGTATGCCCAGTATCCGCCTATCATAATTGCAAGACCAAGAACTGACATTGAAACTGCTAGCCAGGGGAGTGACTTGCCGACCCAACTATTGTAATCTTTCCTCAAGATGGCCGACATTGCAAAGGAGTAGGGGATAGCTGCCATCGCAAAACCAACGAATAGTAGAGGGGGATGAATCTGCATCCAGAAATTCTGAAGCAAAGGATTTAATCCTTTACCGGCAATAATAAAATCATTCACCGAAACATTTAATCCGGCAAGCAGGGCTTTTAATTCCGGACCAACCTTCAGAAATTGTTCACCACTATTATTTGAAACAATAAATTGCCGGAGATCTGTTAAGCTAAGATAAGATGGATTAAAATATTTTAATTGAAGATAATTCGTTTCTGCAAAGATTGATGAAAATGGATTCTTTAGGAGAGGACTTATAAGTACGGCAAGAAAAACCGCTATTAAAGTATAAACCATCATGAAGGAGGATTCTTGTGCGGAATCATTTGAAAGATTTTTGATTAAAAATAATCCCGCAATTACTGCAAAAAGCAGCCATAATAGAAAACTTCCTTCCTGTCCCGCAAAAAAAGTTGAAAGAAGCAGGCCCGTTGTTAGATTGCTGCTGCTGTATTCAAATACATAATCATACTGATATTGATGTGTAAGGATTAGATATAAAAGAAACCCGCTTGCTGCAATAATTCCTGCTGACATAGCATAAAACCCTTTACGGGCAAGTTTAAGTGTATTACTATATCCCTTAAAGGAATAATAATACATTATAATTGTGAAAATACCGCTTATAATTGAAGCAGTTATTAAAAGATTTCCTATCATTATTATTGTATCTCCATCGATAATATGAATTATCGGAATACTAAATTATTACGAACTGTATTTTTACCATTTCAATAAGGACTGTCTATAAAATTTGTTTGCTATTTCAACTGGCCTGCCAGCTGCAGGCATCGTTTGCAGGCTTCTATTATGAAAAAGACTCCTTCGAAATTACAAATTCTAATTTCTTAGTCAATCCATATATCTTAATTTATTTGGTGCCTAAAAATGCTTTGCCGTCTTCACTTAAATTTTTGGAATACTTTTCGGGATCTTTCATAAATTTACTATCACATCCATTGCAGCAGAAACCGTAAACTTTATTATTGTAGCTGACCTTGCTTGCTTCGGTATCTATCTTTTCACCCCTTACCGGACATAATTCATTCCATGCTGCAAGTTTGCTGTCTACTTCTTCTGCTTTTAAATCGGTGGTTTCTGTAGAATCTTTGTAAGTTTCAATCGACATTTTATTTTTATCACAATTAGATTGATCCATTTTAGAATGATCCATTTTAGAATGATCCATTTTTTGCATCATTTTACCGGAAGTGCAGCAGCTGTCATCTTTTTTATCCTGCGCATAGCCTGCTGATAAGAAAAAAAGAGATATGGCTGTAATCAGTAATAACGACTTTATTGAAAGGGACGTTTTCATTTTCTTCACCTTGTAATAGTTGAATAAGTTTATTAATTATATTTATTAGGACGTTAATTGTTTTTTAAGTTCATAGGATTTCCACAAATAATAAATTACAGGATAGACGGCAAGCTCCATTAGAACCGAAGTAACTACACCCCCTAACATTGGAGCCGCAATTCTCTTCATTACATCTGCACCAGTACCCGCACTCCACATAATCGGCAAAAGACCGGCAATAATTACTGATGCAGTCATAATTTTGGGCCGGACTCTTTTAACTGCACCGTTATGGATTGAATCAACCAAATCCTTAGCGCTGCGCATTATCCCTTTATCCTTCCATTCTTTGTAAGCAACATCAAGATAAAGCAGCATAATAACGCCGGTTTCCGCATCCAGTCCGGCAAGAGCAATAATTCCAACCCAAACTGCAATGCTGAGGTTGTATCCAAGCAGATATAAAAACCAGAAAGTTCCTACTAGTGAAAAAGGAACAGCCAGAAAAATAATGGCAACTTTCGTGAATGATCGTGTATTCAGATAGATGATTAAAAAAATAATGAATAGCGTCATAGGAATTACTATCATCAGACGCTGCTCGGCATGCTGCATATATTCAAATTCGCCGCTCCAGATAATACTGTAACCGGCGGGGAGGCTTATATTTTGTGCAACCATTTTTTGTGCGTCCTTTACATAGGATCCGATGTCTGAAGTTTTGAGATCCACATATACCCATGCATTCGGTCGTGAATTTTCTGTTTTAATTTGCATTGGACCTTTATGCATAGAAAAATCCGCGAGCTGACCCATTGGAATCAGGGCCCCCGTCGGAGTTGGTACAAGAACTCCTTTTAATTCGTCAATATTGTCACGCAGCTCACGGCCGTATCTTAGGTTTACGGGATATCTTTCAAGACC
>DATICR010000381.1:0-4803 GCA_035456745.1 Ignavibacteriaceae bacterium | reverse complement strand
ATTGATATGCACATTGGCTTTTTCCTCTGAAAATACCTGAGGATGACTCATACCTTTTTGATTAGATGGCGAACGGGAAATGTCCTGAACAAATAAAATAGAATCAAATGTTCTGTTAAGGGTTTCACTCTTGAAGTCTTTCATCTCCATGCTCTGGGAAAAATATAATACTTCTCCTTTTTGAGCATCCATTTTGGGAACTGCGATCCAGTATTCGTTACTGTTTTCTGATGCTAGAATATATGTATAATTAGGAGTCTGAATAAAATCTGAAACTTCTATCTTATGAGTACCTGCCGTGAGATTTGTATTGGGTTCTTCTTTTTTATTTTCACAGGATGTGAAGGTTATCATTGTTATGATTAGAAAAACTGGAAAGTATTTGACCATTTTTATCACCTTTATAGTCTTATGGAATTAAATAATTAATGAATATTAAAAATACTTATATAAATAATTAAAATGTAAATTAATATTTTTACCCTGATTCGGTAATTATTAACTATATCACAAAGCGTTCATAAAATCTTGCCTAATTTGATTTTGATTAAAAAAACAAGTTTTATCTCAATGTTCTCATAGGAGTAAGGTTTGCTTTTAGCTTCCACTCAAATATCCTTTGAATTGTGGCCACTGCTGGTCTATGCCACTTTGGTTATATTGATTGTCGGAGGAATGGTTGGGCTGTCTTATTTCTTGGGAGAGCGTCATAAAGAAACACAAACAGATACGATTTATGAATCAGGTATTAAAACTACAGGGGACGCCAGGATCAGGTTTCCGGTACATTTTTATCTTGTTGCGATGTTTTTTGTCATTTTTGATCTGGAAGCAGCCTTTATTATTTCATGGGCTATTGCATTCAGGGAAACCGGATGGCCGGGATACATAGGGGTATTAATCTTCATAATAATTTTACTCATTGTCCTGTTATATGAATGGAGAATTGGTGCATTGGATTTCGGACCCAAAGGGAAAAAAATAGTAAAACTTTATCAAAACAGAATTAAAGAAAATCTAACAGATAATTAAATGAAATGGTGGTTAACTAATACTTTAAACCCTGTCAGCAAGCTTGATGGTAATAGTTCATTTGAAGATGCGGTTAAACAGAGTGTAGTTTTGAGTACAGTGGATTCACTCTTGACATGGGGGAGAAAAAATTCAATGTGGCCGTTCAATTTTGGTTTGTCATGCTGTTATGTCGAAATGGCAACCAGTATTACCAGCAAGTATGATATCGCAAGATTCGGAGCTGAAGTAATACGTGGAACTCCCCGTGAAGCGGATATTATGATCATTGCCGGAACCGTTTTTATAAAGATGGCTCCTGTAATAAAAAGATTATATGAACAGATGATGGAACCAAGATGGGTAATATCCATGGGTTCCTGCGCTAATTCGGGGGGTATGTATGATATATACAGTGTGGTACAGGGAGTTGATAAATTTATGCCTGTTGATATGTATGTGCCGGGATGCCCTCCGCGTCCGGATGCATTTCTGGAAGGACTTCTTTTGTTGAGACAAAGTGTCGGAAAAGAAAAAAGACCTCTGAGCTGGGCAATTGGACCGCAAGGTGTTGAGAGAGTTCCAAAAATCTCAATGAAAGAAATAAAAAGAGAGGAAAGAATGAAAATGACAACTTTACGACCGCCGGATGAAATATAATTTTTAACAAATGTAATAATGGAACAATCGGTAATTGAGGAACTAAAAAATAGATTTAAAGATGGCACTTTCCGTTTAGAGGAAACTCGGGATGCTATTCCTACTGTCTGGATAAAAAGGGAAAATCTCAGAGACGTTCTAAGTTATCTAAAAAATGATATCGATAATCCATATAAAATGCTGTATGATCTTACGGCAATTGATGAAAGAACAAGATCCAGAATTCCCAATCCTTCACAGGATGATTTCACGGTTGTTTATCATTTGCTCTCCTTTGACCGCAATGCGGATATAAGAATTAAGGTTCCTTTAAAAGATGTTGATCTTCAGATTCCTTCTATAACCGATCTTTGGCAAAATTCGGATTGGTATGAACGTGAAGTATATGATATGTTTGGAGTAAAATTTGATGGACATCCTCACCTGAAAAGAATATTAATGCCTCTCACATGGAAGGGACACCCACTGAGAAAAGAACATCCTGCCCGGGCTACTGAAATGGGTCCATTTCAAATGCCTGAAGATGTTGCTTTGCACGAGCAGGATGTAATGCAGTTTAAACCTGAAGATTGGGGATTACAACGGGAAGATGAACACGATGAATTTATGTTCCTTAATCTTGGTCCTCAGCATCCCGGTACTCATGGAATTCTCCGACTTGTACTTCAGCTTGATGGAGAAGAAATTTTACGCATAGTTCCTGATATCGGTTATCATCACCGCGGTGCTGAAAAAATGGGGGAAAGACAATCATGGCATACGTTTTTGCCTTATACAGATAGGATCGATTATCTGGGTGGAGTTCTTAATAATCTCGCCTATGTATTGGCAGTGGAAAAACTTGCTGGTATTAAAATTCCTCCAAAAGCACAGATTATTAGAATAATGATGTGTGAATTTTTCAGAATTGCATCACATTTAGTCTGGTATGGTACATTTGCCCAGGATCTTGGAATGCTCTCGCCTGTATTTTATATGTTTAGTGATCGTGAAAAGATTTTTGATATTGTCGCTGCCGTCTGCGGTGATAGGATGCATCCCAATTGGTTCAGAATAGGAGGAGTCGCACAGGATTTACCTAAGGGATGGGATAGACTTGTTAAGGAATTTATTCAATATCTTCCTCCAAGACTTAAAGACTATGATAACCTTGTTATGAAGAACAGAATCTTTAAAGGAAGAACTATCGGCATAGGAATATATGATACTCGCGAAGCAATTGAATGGGGGGTCACAGGACCAGGATTGAGAGCAACAGGATTCGGATGGGATTTCAGGAAAAAAAGACCTTATTCAGGTTATGATCAGTTTGAATTTGATATTCCTGTAGGAAAGAATGGAGATTGTTATGACCGGGCAGTCGTGCGTGTTGAGGAAATCAGACAGAGTCTGAGGATTATTGAACAATGTCTGAATAATATGCCAGATGGAAATTATAAATCGGATCATCCTCTTACTACACCGCCAATTAAAGGTTATACGATGCACGATATTGAAACATTGATAACACATTTTCTTAATGTAAGCTGGGGACCTGTTATTCCGGATGGTGAAGCTCATGCTGCTATTGAAGCTTCAAAAGGAAATAATGGTTATTATCTGATTAGTAATGGTGATACAATACCTTACCGGGTAAGAATACGTACTCCTTCGTTTCCTCACATTCAAATGGTTTCATTCATCAGCCGTGGTTATACAGTTGCTGATTTACTTTCAATTTTGGGAAGTATTGATTTTGTACTGTCAGATATTGATAGGTAACAATAATGTTAACTCTGGAAGAAATAAAAGAAATTGACGAGCACATAAAAGGATACCCTACGAAACGTGCGGCGTGTATTGAAGCTTTAAAGCTTGTCCAGCGAAACAGAAGGTGGATATCCGATGATAGCTTAAAGGATATAGCTGATTATCTCGATATGACCATTGATGAACTCGACGGTGTTGCAACTTTTTATAATCTTGTTTTCAGGAAACCTGTTGGGAGACATGTAATTCTTATTTGCGACAGTGTCAGTTGCTGGATTCTCGGCTACCCAAAACTTTATGAGCATTTAAACAGATTACTTGGGATTTCTTTTGGAGAAACAACTGCTGATGATCGTTTTACCCTTATTCCGATACCTTGTTTGGGAACCTGCGATCATGCCCCTGCTTTAATGATTGATAATGATCTTCACCGGGATTTAAGTCCGGAAAAACTTGATGATATCTTAAATAATTATAAGTAAAATTTTTATATGGAAAAACCTTTAACCAGAAATATTGAATCATTTGAAACACCGGTATCACTGAAGGATTATGAAAAGAATGGCGGATATAAAGCTGTAGATAAAGTTTTGAAAATGAATCCTCTGGATGTTCAGAAAATGGTTAAAGATTCCAACCTTAAGGGAAGGGGAGGAGCAGGATTTTCTACCGGAATGAAATGGGGTTTTGTTCCGATGAGTGACGATTTTCCTCATAAATATCTTTTGTGCAACGCGGATGAGATGGAACCCGGAACATTTAAAGACCGTCTGCTACTTGAAAAGGATCCACATCTATTAATAGAAGGAATGATTCTTAGCGCCTATGCAATTCAGGCAGACAAAGCCTATATTTTTTTAAGATGGGCTTATAAAGAAGCGGCAGCAATTATAACGCGAGCCATAAATGATGCCTATGACGCGGGATATCTTGGAAAAAATATATTGAAAAGCGGCTACTCACTGGATATGGTTCTGCATACCAGCGTTGGAAGGTATATGTGTGGAGAGGAAACAGGATTATTAAATGCCCTAGAAGGAAAAAGGGCAACTCCAAGAGCAAAACCGCCTTTCCCGCAGACAAGCGGATTATTCGGTAAACCTTCTATTGTCAATAATGTTGAAACGCTTTGTTGTGTTCCGGGAATTATTAATAATGGACCCGAATGGTTTAAGAGCTTATCCCTGACAGATGAAGGAGGAACAAAACTCTATGGTGTCAGCGGCAGAGTAAAAAAGCCGGGTCTTTGGGAACTACCTTTGGGAACTACTATGAGAGAAATAATTGAAGAACATGCCGGCGGTATGCAGGAAGGATATAAGTTTAAAGGAGCCCTGCCCGGAGGAGCATCGACTGACTTCCTTATAGAAGAACACCTTGACG
>DATICR010000380.1:0-5017 GCA_035456745.1 Ignavibacteriaceae bacterium | reverse complement strand
TCCCCGGTGAAAAGAAACAACTGCAAATTATTGAAAACAAAACAGCAGTCAGAAGGAAATCTCTTAAAATATTTTCGTTAAATAATTACCTTAAATAGTAATGAAAAGATTTTTTTCAAAAATATTAAGAATTTTGATTTGTAACGGATTTACACTTCTCCAGTTATGTTCATTTCAGATTTATGCACAGCAAATTAACATCAATAGAATTGAGCAGATGCCGAGTGCTCCTGTACCTTATGAGATGAGAAACTGGAAACAGGTTGCTGCTGGGTATGATACTCTCGTATTTAATCTGGAAATCACGGGTCAATATCTTCCATTGATTTGGCTGAACTATAATACAATTAATTATCCTGAGCACATAAGTTTTGGTCTTCATACTGTAGTGGGTACTACTGCCCCATCGTCTTCCGAAGCCATAAACCTTATACCCGCAACTTTGGGAGCAACATTAGCAGGAATCGATAAAAGTAATCAGAATGGATATAACTGGGTATTAATGAGTGAAGAATATTTTAACAAAGCCAACGATGCAAACGTTTATTTGAATCATCCGACAGGAAGTAATTGGGATGACTGGTGGTACGACATAATGCCTAACGTATTTTTTTATCAGCTCTATGACCAATATCCTCCCTTTGGTGATTTTTCCAATCAGTTTACTAAAGTTGCCGACCGCTGGCTTTCGGCTGTGGTCGTTATGGGTGGCGGTACAACTCCATGGTCTGCTCCTTATATGAACTACCGTGCTTTCAATCTTATGACGATGACCCCGTATCCATCCGGTGTAAAAGAACCTGAATCTGCAGGTGCCTTGGCATGGATATTCTACAATGCTTATAAGAAAACCGGAAATGAAAACTACAGAATAGGTGCAGAATGGAGTATGGAGTTCCTTAATTCACTTACATCGAATCCATCCTATGAATTACAGTTATCCTACGGAGCTTATGCTGCAGCAAGGATGAATGCTGAATTGGGAACAACATATAATATGCAAAAAATTGTTAACTGGTGTTTTGATGTAGGACCGCTCCGGAATTGGGGAGCTATTCTTGGTACATGGGGCGGCTATGATGTCGATGGTTTAATTGGTGAAGTTAATGGTTCCAATGATTATGCTTTTTTAATGAATACATTTGAACAGGTTGGAGCATTGGTTCCGATGGTCCGTTATGATGATCGTTTTGCACGTGCTATCGGTAAATGGGTGCTCAATGTTGCCAATGCAGCAAGATTATTTTATCCAAATTATCTCCCCGACCAGAACCAGGACAGCGAAGTATGGGCTCATCAATATGATCCCAATTCTTACATTGGACACGAGGCTCTCCGCCAATCGCAGAATGGATTTAGTCCTTATGCAACTGGAGATGCTATCAGCGGAGGTTGGGGACTGACCAATTTGGCTCTTTACGGATCGTCCCACGTAGGAATTTTTGCAGGAATAATTGATACCACTAATGTTCCGATGATTCTTCAGCTTAATCTCCTTAAGACAGATTATTTTCATTCGGATGCTTATCCCAGTTATCTTTATTATAATCCTTACCAGGTTGAAAAATCAGTCATGATAGATGTCGGAAGCGGCAGTTACGATATTTACGATGCAGTCACCAATAATATAATAGAATCAGGAATTTCAGGGGAAACATCGATCACTATTCCCGCGGATACACCAGTGTTGGCGGTAATCATTCCTGCCGGCAGTACAATAACCTATGATCTTGATAAGGCATATGTAAACGGAATTGTTATTGACTATTTGTCGGGTCAGCCGGTCGCAAATTATCCTCCGAGAATAAAATCACTTGCATCAGGCAAACAGGTCGTTGTCTTTAATGATTCCGCCAAAATTTATTGTACAGCGGTTGATAAAGATAATGATCCTTTAATATACGAATGGTCTGTATCCGGCGGAAGTTTTACCGGGACAGATTCCATTATCACCTGGCAGGCTCCCGCTTCACCCGGGTCATATTTAATCACCTGCACAGTGAATGATAATCACGGTGGCATAAGTTCAGATTCTCTTTACATTGAAGTGGTGGAATATATAAATAACGACCCGGTGATAACAGAAATGACTGCTCATCCAAGGAAAATTCATCTTGGGTCGGATTCTGAAATAAATTGTATTGCATCAGATCCTGACGGAGACACTTTAAGTTATAACTGGTCCGCTATTTATGGCAGCATATCCGGCGCCGGAACAACGGTTACCTGGACAGCACCAACAACTGCCGGAAATTATTACATAACGTGTCTTGTAGATGATGGCCGGGGAGGTGAAGTAAAAGACAGTATTGGTGTTTCGGTTCGTGATACTACCATTCAGCAAACAGGTGATCTCGTAGCATTCTATCCGTTTAACGGTGATGCTAATGATGAAAGCGGATTTAATAATAATGGTACAGTTTCCGGTGCTATTCTTGTACCGGACAGATGGGGCAATCCATCCAGTGCTTATCATTTTGATGGAGTAAATGATTATATAAGCGTGCCAAGCAGTACAAGCTTAAATTTCCGGAATGCCGTCACCATTAATTTCTGGATAAAGGTCGGACAGTTTTATGACAGAGAATCTTACCCGCTTTCACACGGGAACTGGGAAAACAGGTGGAAGGTTTCATTAACTGACAAACACATCAGATGGACTGTCAAAACCGATGCAGGTATAAAAGACCTTGATTCCGAAACGGAGCTGATGAAGGATAGTTTATATAATGTTACGGTCCTTTACAGTGGCAGTGATTATGAAATTTATATCAATGGTGAGCTCAATGCTTTCTCATCCTTTTCGGGATTAATTTTAACCACCTCAATAGATTTTATGATGGGACAGGTTCTGCCCGGCAACAACCTGTATAATTTCAACGGAGTTCTGGACGATATCAGGATTTACAATTATGCACTTTCATACGGAACTATTCAGGCTCTATATGATTACCCAAGTGATATTAAAGATCATCAATCTGATAAAATCCCTGAAGATTATGGTCTTTCTCAAAATTATCCCAATCCCTTCAATTCTCAAACAGTGATAAATTATCAGATCAAAGATGCCGGTAAAGTTATTTTAAATATTTATGATGCTTTAGGCAGAAATGTCCGTTCACTTACAAATGAATACAGAAACAGAGGATTTTATTCACAAACCTGGGATGGTAAAGATAATAACGGTATAACTGTCACCAGCGGTGTCTACTTTTATCAATTAAATTCAGGAACCTATTCTCAGGCAAAAAAAATGATCCTCCTCAGATAATAAATTCACCAAATATCCTCTCAGAATTCTTCATTTATCTGCGAATACAATATTTGCAACCTTCATAAGGGATGTCTATATCTAATGGCGATAATTTTGGCACTTATATAAGTAGTTCCCGACAGATTTGGGAGAAAATTTTACTTGAATCATCAGGCGGATGTAATTAACCAGTATTATAAATCCTTTGAAAATGAGCGAAAATCGAATTGTCTGATTTCAATTTAGCACAATAATGAATGGAATGGTAATTGAGAAAATTTCAATGAGAGAATTGATAGTATATCAGTTCTCTCAGGGATTAGAATATTAATTACTTAAACTGATGCACTAATTCGGAATACCTCATTAATGTTAATTAAATATTTATTGCTTCTGGGGATAATATTCAGCTTTAATTGTGAAGCACAAACCAATCCCTCTAAGAAAATCGACCAGTATGTAAGGCAAAGCTGGAAATCTGAAAATGGATTACCTCAAAATTCAATAACTTCAATCACACAAACTCCTGACGGTTTTATATGGCTGGGAAGTAAAGAGGGTTTGATCAGATTTGATGGTGTCGAGTTTGTTAAATATGATCACAATAAAATTAAGCAGTTAAAGAGTAATGATATCTGGACCTTAAAAACCGATTCAAAAGGAGTAATGTGGATTGGAACAAATGGCGGTGGCTTATCTTACTACTCAAAAGGAAAATTCGGGAATTATTCACTCAAGGATGGCCTTGCCGATGATGGAGTCTGGAGTGTTTTCGAAGATAGTAAAGGCAAACTCTGGATAGGAACGGCGGGTGGAGGAATCTCGGTTTTATCAAATGGGAAATTCAGAACGATAAATACTAACGATGGATTATCAGGTAATTATATCTGGACGATAATCGAGGATAATAAGGGTGCAATCTGGGCAGGCACGGATGGTAATTTCGTATCCAGGATTAAAAATGATGAAATCAAAATATTTGACTCATCGGAAGGATATACGGGGGATTATACTATGGCAGGTCTGGCCGATCGAAATGGAAATCTTTGGTTTGGAGCTGCTGGCATTGGTTTGATAAAATATGACGGGGGAAAATTTCAAATATATCAAGAAGGAAAGGATATACCGAGTAATATTATATGGAGCATTATTCAGGATAGGAAAGGTAATATATGGATTGGATCGGATGAAGGTTTGACAAAATATTCCAATGGCGTTTTTGACACTTATAGTGAAACTGACGGACTGCCCGGTGGAACAGTTTCGTCTATTTATGAAGATTCCGAGGGAAATATCTGGGTAGGTACTAAGGGCGGTGGTATTAGTAAATTCACCGATAGTGAAATAACCACCTTTACAACAAAAGAAGGATTATCTCACAACAATGTTTATTCGGTCTATGCCGATTATAATGATAATCTTTGGATCTGCACAAGTAAAGGTTTAAATAAATATAAAGATAGGGAATTCTTCTCAACCTATAAAAAACTTGGTTTGAATTACGACATTGTCATTTCGGTAACAAGAAGAAAGAATGGAGAAATCTGGCTGGGAACCGATGGGAGCGGAATATTCAGATTTATCGATGGGAAATTTATAAATTACACAAAAGAAGATGGGTTAGTCAGTAATACTGTATGGTCAATCTATGAGGATTCAAAGGGAATTGTATGGATAGGAGCGGATGGAGGTGGTCTTGTTAAATATGAAAATAACAGCTTTCAAGGTATCGATAATGAAAAAATTAAAGGAGAATACATTTCC
>DATICR010000379.1:0-6759 GCA_035456745.1 Ignavibacteriaceae bacterium | reverse complement strand
CCGAAGAATCAGACCCCTTAGCCTGGATGAATTAGGACTTAACACTGTGTTGGTTTCACTATGTAAAACTGTGGCTAAAGAAAGTCATTTAAATTACCAGCTGAATTTACCGGCTGATAATATAAAACTTAGCAAAGATTTGGAACTTTGTATTTACAGGGTTGTGCAGGAAGCACTTAACAATATTATAAAGCATTCCAAAGCATCGGGTTTTTCAATAAATCTTAACCTGTCAGATGGTTCGGTCACACTGGGTATTTCAGATGATGGTATAGGATTTAAACCCTCAATTCTTCTTAATGATAAATATATTTCCGATGGTTTGGGTATTATGAATATGCAGGAGAGAATTGAAAGACTTAACGGTAAACTTCATATTGATTCCTCAATAAATAAAGGTACCATAATATTTGTTTATTTTCCGTTGACAGAAGAAGTTTATGCAAAATAACATTATAAAAATATTGATTGCTGACGACCATAATCTTTTTAGGGCTGGTATTATAAAACTTTTTAATGAACATCCTGAAATTAAAGTAATTGGTGAAGTAACAAATGGCCTGGAACTGATAGATAAATACTTTGAACTTTCCCCTGATCTTCTGCTGGTTGACATTGCTATGCCCGGGATGACAGGACTGGAAGCTGTATCAAAAATAAAGGAAGAAGATCCTTCGGTTAAAGCTCTCTTTCTTTCAATGTACGAAGGGGATGAATACATATATAAAGCATTTAAATGCGGTGGGCTTGGGCTCATCAATAAAAGTATTCTTGAATCTGAACTTATCTATGCAATAGAAACAGTTTCTAATGGTAAGAAATATTTTCTTGGTAACCCAGATGAAGAAAGTTTTGAAAAAATAGTTAAAGAATTTGAATCTGGGAAAAAAGTGTTATTAAATTTAGAGGAAAACCTTAATTATCGTGAGCGCCAGGTGCTTGATCTCTTAAGGCAAGGATTGACCAGTCAGGAAATGGCTGACAAATTAAACCTGAGCAGAAGAACTATTGATTTCTACAGATCCTGTCTTATGCAAAAATTTAATCTCAAGTCGGCTGCCGATCTCAGCCGGTTTTCATTTGAATATTACCAGGATAAAGAATCTAATAAAAATTAGATATAATTTTCCCGGGGTCCTTTTTCAGAAAAATCGTTAGTATAATTACTAATAAAACTCTCACCTTATCCGATTAATTTTCTCAGGTACTTTTAATTAAATATTTCATTCCTGAACTAAAGGAGGGTTCAATGGGTTTACAGATTAGCGGACAAATATTTACTAATCAGGGAGCGGATAATTTATTCGGACCGGTGATAACTTCAGTTTCGATTCCCAAAATTACTTTCCAATTTTTCTTGACCAAAACAGATAATTATATTATGTTCAAAGTTGAAGATAATAAAGCAATAGTGATTGATAATAATAGAAAAGTAATTTCACCCGAAGGAACAATCATTAATCCCACAGATAAATTTACAGTTTACAAAGTCTCTGTAGTCAATGAACTACTTTCGAAGAGTAATGAAAATATAGTTTACATTCAACAACGCAATAATGTACTGTCGGTTTCTATAGGCGGTTTTACGATGGAAGTAGGATCTATTTGCCCGCCTTTTTGTCCTTAACAAAAATAATGTCCAGTGCTGTAACAATTACATATATTTCAATAATTTTTTGGTTAATGCCTCCCTTTCGTCAATATAAAGGGAGGTTTTTCTATTATTTTCTGATAATGGCTCTTTCAGATCCGATTAATATATTTTGTGTTGAAGTAATAGGAGCACCTCTTTACAGCGTACATTCAATAGCTGGATTATTGTTAATATTCTCTATAATATTTTTTTCTGGCAGCTTCAGAAATAAGATTACTTTAATACTTCCTATTACTTTTGCATTCATCCTCGGAATGATTTACTTAAATAATCTTCTTTATCTTCTTTCAGCATTGCATATATTTATTTGCCTGATACTTCTCAAAATAGCTATCATGCCGATTTATCAGAAAAATATTATAAATATATTCAACTTCTCCCTTTTATTTTATGAATTGAGCATAGTGCTTAATTTAATTGTAATTATGGGCGCAAGTAATATTAAAATACTATTATTCTTTATGACTCTTTCTTTCCAGATTTTGATGGCTATTTTCTTTACGATCTTTACTGAAAAAAGTGAAATTTTAATAAGGCACTTAAGAGTAACAGATTCTTCTCTCTAAGATTTCTTTTTTAAGGACAAATCTCCTAAACAACGATATTTTCAATTCTCTCAAGTCCAAAATTGACAATTTCATCCCAATTAAAATTCGTTAGTACTTTTACTGATAACTTTTTATCCAAAATGCTATATAATTAATTAAGAAATTCTAAAAATATTTAACGCTGATCATAAGTCCCTAAAATAAGTAGAATTGACATCCTGGGTGACAGACCTTCATCGGTTAATTTTCAAATAGTCTCACAGCGCTAGTGGGGTAAAGGGATACCGATGTGGGTCGACCCGGGATGAAAAAAGAATTAACATAATATCGGGCTAAAAAAATCAAAATTATTGTGAATGGAATAATTTTATTTAATGCAAGGATAAATCAAGGTAACCAGACCGCAGCCTGCCTCACCCGGCAGGCGTGCTGTCTGAGATAAGATTAAATAACTGAAATTAGCTTATTAATTTAAAAACCTGATACCTACAATTCTTAATTTCAGATATTCTTTCCTAAATTTTTCAATATTCCTTTTATTCTCCCCCTCTGATTTTCGGGAGCCATATCGTATGCTTTGGAATAATATTTTACAGCCATATCCTTATTTCCCTTTACCCCATAAGCTTCGCCAAGACTATCCCAGACATTCCAGGAATTAGGATGATCTACTGTGTTTTTGGTAAATAATTCGATAGCTTCATCAGTTTTTCCGTTTCCCATAAGTGTATAACCATAAGTATTAACTTCTGCTTCCGTTCCCATTTTCATCGCTGCCTCTTTCAATTCAGCAGCTTCAGTTGTTTTTCCCATCTCTTCCAGTAGTTCAGCTTTTGTCAACTGGTTTGAAAAAGTTTTATTTATGGTAAGGGATTTATCAATCCAATCCATTGCCTCGGTCATATGAATTTTATTCATCAGGGCATAAGAAGCAATCTGGTTCCATCCCTGCCAGGAAAATCCCGGAAGATTATCAAGCTCTTTCTTCATGTGGTTAATGACAATTTCGTGTACATCAAGCGTAAGATGGATGGGTACTTTTAACTTCTCCCATCTTAATACAATATCAACGGAATTATCTACAGGGTTATCAAATGAATAGCTCAGCCATTCCTGAAAATCCGCAAATGCTGGCTTGACTTTTACTCTAAGTTGATCATCTTTTTCATCATAAAAGAAACTGCCCCATGCCCAGTAGTTTTTATTAAAAATAACTGTCCATTCAGTTTCCGTGGGAATAAAATGCAATCCGTATGTTCCTGCAGGAATTTCCTGTCCTTCAACTTTAACCGGATCAGAGAATGAGATAGTTGTGTTCTCATTTGCGCCGCCGCGCCATACTTCATTATATGGAACCAGCTTATCCCATATCTCTCTTCCGTTCACTTTGGGTCCATGATAATTTATTGTTATATCCGTAACTCCAATGGTCTGTGAAACACTGGCTTTTTGACTTACCTGGGGGATTGTTAATTGATTCTGTGCAGTTACTACAACAGTGAGCATCAAAATGAACATAATGACATAGAAAATGTAGATATTTAATCCTTTTTTCATCGATCACCTCCGGTTAATGTTTAATAATAAATTCAAGTTATGTATTATTAAATGGGGAGTCCAAAATTTTATGATGAGCGGACTATTAGAATGACAATAGTCGAATGACAATTGATGAATGATCGGGCAGTAAAACACTGTTTCGCTCTAATATACCAAGCTGCAGTAGCTGAGCTGCACCGACAACCGTCTTTAAATTGTCGGTGCATATTGAAGCTCGCTCTATATTATTTCAAAAAGATCATTTTCTTTGTTTCAGAAAAACTTCCTGATGACAGCCTATAATAATAGACCCCACTGCTTAAACCAGACGCATTGAAGTTTATGTCATACGTTCCGGGAGATTTTTCTTCGTTAACAAGTGCAGCAATTTCATTTCCCAGTACATCATAAATTTTAAGTGTTACGAAAGATGATTTACCAACAACAAATGATAAACGTGTTGAGGGATTGAAAGGATTGGGATAGTTCTGGGATAATTTAAATCCTGCTATTTTATTTAATCCCGGTTTAATATTAACCAATTGTCCCAGATCTATTTTGTACATCGAACGTCCATGTGTTCCTATGGCAAGATAATTTTCAACAGGATGAATTTTCATATCATAAACAGAGACAGTTGGCAATCCATCTGCTATCGGCTGCCAGCTTGTTCCGCCGTTAAAACTCATAAATGCGCCTACGTCACTGCCGAGATATAGTCTGTTAGGATCGTTATTATCAATAGCAAAAGCGTTTACCGGGGCATCAGGGAGATTACTGCTAATATCCGTCCAGTTGGTGCCCATATTTGTACTTTTGAATACGTGCGGCTGAGGGTCATGCCATTTTAATCCCGAAAAGGTCACATATATATTATTTTCATTATTGGGATCAACTTTTACCCGCGTCACCCAGCGGTATGGAAGAGAGCCGGTAATGTCAGTCCAGTTTGATCCATAATCAGTTGTAACCCAGACATGATGATCATCCGTACCGGCATAAATAACATTTGAATTTGAAGGGGCGACATCAATTGTGGTGACAGTTCCGAGCCTTGTACCGGGAATCCCATCAGTTAAATCTGGACTGATTACCGTCCAGTTGCCGGCACCGTTTGTGGTTCTGTAAACCCGATCCGTACCATAATATAAAACATTGCTATTATTAGGATCCATTACAACGGGGGTTGACCAGTTAGTTGGTTCATTTTCATTTATCCCATTCCTTGCATAAAAGAAATTATTTCCTCCGTCAGTAGACTTCTGAAGATATCCGTTTTGAGATTCTGCATAAATAATATTCGGATTCGTGAAATCAACAATAACATAAAATCCGTCCCCGCCGATCAGAGGCTGCCAGTCATCAAGGTTACCTGTCTGGGTACGTAGCGTATTATTGTCCTGGGTACCTCCATAAAGTTTTAAAGGATTATTATAATCCAATCCGATTTCATAAAATTGGGTATTAGGCATATGCTTTGGACCCGACCAGGATGAACCGCCGTTAGTTGAAATATAAATTCCGCCATCATCTCCATTGATAAGATAATTTGAATCATCCGGACTGAAAGCAAGAGCATGATGGTCCACATGAGTTTCATATGATAAATTCCAATTAGCGCCTGCATCATTTGAACTCATAAACCCGACATCCATTACATAGATTTTATTCGGATCGGAAGGATTTATTCGTACCTGTCCAAAGTACCAGCTAAAATTACTTACACCTTCCATTATATTCATATCGGGATCAGCATTAGTCCAGTTATTTCCATAGTCAGTAGTTTTATAGAGTCCTGAATAAACATAGCCATCATTATAGAGAGCATAAGATATATTGGGATTTGTTTTGGATATTGACAGACCTATTCTGCCGACATTAGTTGTAGTTGCATTAGGTAACCCTGTAGAAGGACCCAAAAGCTGCCAGCTCTCGCCGTTATTTGTTGATTTGTATATTCCGCTTGATGGGCCGAATAAATGAGAATCATTTGGTCTCCTCACCCTCTCCCACATTGAGGCAAGCATAAAATCAGGATTGGTGGGATCCATTAAAATGTCTATTCCACCTGTTGAATCAGAAACAAAAAGAGATTGATTCCAAGTTGAACCTCCATCAGTGCTTTTAAATATTCCTCTCTGGTGAGTCGGGGTAAAATAAGAGCCAACTGCAGCTACAAATATTTCATTTGTATTGGAAGGATTAATTATCACTCTCCCTATTGTTTCTGCACTATCAAGACCGATGGAAAACCAGGTACTTCCTGCATCAGTAGATTTGAACATTCCACCGCCCGGAAAATTATTATGTCCGCCGTTTGCTTCACCGGTCCCGACATATATTATATCAGGATTAACAGGATCGACAGCAATATCACCTATAGATAAAAAAGCCTGACCATCAAAAACAGGAAACCATGTTTCTCCCTTATCAGTTGATTTAAATACTCCGCCTGTAGCTGCAGAACAATAAACAATATTTGGATTAAGAGGATTAAATTCTATATCGGTTATTCTGCCGCCAATATTAACCGGTCCTGCAAATGTCCAGCTTAATTCATCAGATTTTCTGAGGGCTTGTTTCATTTTCTTTACCTGACTGAGTGCCTGCAAATAAGCATCGGGATCTGCCTGCATATATGGAAAAAGCCGCTGTGTCATCATCCATTCCGATGGTTCCATTTTTTCATTTTCATTACTTGCTATGGTTGGAGAAGAAGATTTGAAAATATATTCAGTAATTATAAAAGAAATTAAAAAAAAGGATGCGAGAATCAGGTAATATTTTTTCATATTATGTATCCTTGTTTATCAAAATGATATTCCAGAAATAATTGAGTATAACTAATTCAAATTTACAATATTTTTGTTCAGTTATAAATTGCCATAATAACAGGGGTTGTCTAAAAAGTTATAATTTTTATAAGAATTGCACACCGATAACGCGGATCAGATATGATTTCCGCAGATTTTTAAATTGAAAATTACTTTATAGTCAACTCCTGATGATGATGATGGA
>DATICR010000378.1:0-5275 GCA_035456745.1 Ignavibacteriaceae bacterium | reverse complement strand
CAAAAGCTATATTGTCTCTCAAATCTTCAATCAGATTCTTCAATCACCACAGGTTCAGCATAAAGATGTTTTCACTTACCAGATGGATATCATAGATGATGATTCAACCCTGAATGCATTTGCACTTCCCGGGGGATATGTATATGTATATAAAGGACTGCTTAAATACCTGAATTCATCGGCTGCACTTGCCGGAGTGCTGGGGCATGAAATCGCCCATTCCGAATTACGTCACGCTACTCAAAGAATGACAGCATATTACGGAGTATCAATCCTGTTGAATATTATACTTGGTGCGAATCCTTCACAGCTGGAGGAAATCGCCGCAAACCTGTTTGTAGGTCTCGGTTTTCTTGCAAACAGCAGATCTGATGAGGATCAGGCAGATGAATATTCAATTAAATATTTAAAAGACACCAGGTTTTATCCCGGCAGCGTAATGTTCTTTTTTGAAGAGATGAAAGATGATGGTTTGATCAGCTCAAATCCTGATGTAATTGCAACTTTTCTTTCAACTCATCCTGATCCGATTGACAGAATTAATAAAACGCAGGAAAGACTCGGTCAGCTTGGAATTCCTATCAAAAGCTACACCGATACCGGTGATGATATTCTGCATGACGAATACCAGGTGAATGTTTTGGACAAGCTGCATTGAAAGATGGATTCGTCATCAAATTCAGCGCAAAATGGGAAAATTTTTGAATGGTCATTTTGATTCCGGATTCGCCGGGGTTAGCTTTATTCCAAGTCCAAAATCCCTCAAATTCTTAATATTAATTAATTAAAATTATTATGAAGGGAAATAATGGTGATCAAATGAATAACTACTATTTAAGTACGCTTTGTATATGCTCTAAGTACGCTCTAAATACGCTTTGAATACGCTCTAATCAAGAGAGTATAACCGGTAGATCATTTCCGGTCTAAAAGCTGTCTTTCCAAGCCTGGACCAGCGAGTTTTGTTCAATCAGAAAAGAAATCTGGAACTCCAAAAAAAGATTGGATTACGCTAATGAACGCTGAAAAAATGTTTAGTTGGAATGAAAAAAGATATCAATAATTTAATATACAATTTAATATTAAGAGCTTGATTTACGTCGCGCTGGGAGCAGGATCTTCGCTACGCTCCGACTGATCCGATAAAATCGGGAGTTTATCCATATTACAATCTAAATGGCGAAACCATCCCTCTGTTTACTCTGATTTCCCTGTGGTTTAAGAATTTATTTTGGACAGGTTTGGAAAAAACAGATTAATTATCCCTTTGATAAAAAATCATTAATTCCTATATTTACAGGCTAAATTCTGAAATCCGGCGGGGTAGCTCAGTCGGCTAGAGCAGTGGAATCATAATCCACGTGTCGGGGGTTCGAATCCCTCCCCCGCTACTAATTAACTGGAGAAAGAATTATGTATACTATATTAGTTATTATTACAACGATTATTGCAATCTTATTAATGATCATCGTACTGCTTCAATCAAGCAAAGGCGGTGGTCTTGCCGGTACTTTTGGCGGTGCAGGAATGGGGACAATGTTCGGTACAAGAAGAACTGCAGACTTTTTAAGTAAAGCTTCGTGGTGGCTCGGAGGATCCCTTGCTATATTGACAATTCTAATCAACCTGTTTTTTTTGCCGGGGCAATCATCCCAGGAACAGCGTGAAAGTATAATTCAAAGGTCAGGACAGCAGTCGGTACCACAGACACCGAGTTTACCCCCGCAGCAGTCACCAAATGTTCCATCGACCGGAGGAAATACTCCTCAGACTAAATAGGACTTCAATAAAATCAAAGTAAATTCGCCCCGTTAACTCGGGGCTTTTTTATTTCCAGCCAGCCAGCAGAGTTATAATATCATCCTGGATATTATGATAAAACCTTGCTCCTCTATCATCAAACTCAAAAATGATACTTATTATCAGGTCATCGCCTTTTGCGGTAGTAAGGTAACCGGATAAGGATGAAACACCATTCAAGGTACCGGTCTTACCATGAAAATTATTATCAGCTGGAGTTCCGATCATCCGGTGTCCTAATGTACCATCGACTCCGGCAATGCTCAGAGAATTATAAAAATCATCAAAATGAGCCAGGTCGAAATACATTTTTTCAAGAACACCGGTCAATGCACCAACAGTAATCTGATCGAAACGTGAGATGCCTGAACCATCGACAATTGAAGAGCCTTCTGAAAATATTCCGTTATCTTTGATAAAAGATAAAATCGCCTGTGTAGAATAAAAAGCATTACCCTGTTTCCTGCTTGTTTCAGCCCCGATTGTTTTAAATAAACATTCCGCCAAAAAATTATCACTATGCTTATTTATTTCCTTCAGAAGATCTCTTAAAACAATTCCGCAGCTATTGAGCTCCGTTGCATCACCCGGAGTTACTCCCGAAATAGCTGAAGAATTAACATCGATCCCGGAGCGAATTAATATTTCTTTTAACTGTTGGGCAGCATTCAAAGGCGGATTTTTAACGCTAACAAGGTATCTCCTGGTTCTGCGTCTGTATTTTTTATAAACAACTTCACGGTTTCTATCAAGCACAAGGGCCGAAATAGGAGGAAGCTTAACATTTGCAACTTCATCTCTGATCCAATCATCACGGGTATATACATCATCGAAATAAGTATCATCACCAATAATTTTTCCTGTAATCTTCCGGATGCCTTTGCGTTTCAATTTATTGACACATTCCTCAAGATCAGATGTTGTGAAAAGAGAATTACCATATCCCTTTATATAGAGATTTCCATTTATTACACCGTCACTGAGGTCGGCATCGTCAGTGAGTATAGAAGTTTTCAATACAAAATTTCCACCAAGTTCTGCTAGTGCTGTCGCTGTAGTAAATAATTTCGTATTTGATGCAGGTATCATCGATTCAGTATGATTAAGTGAAAAAACCGTATCCTGAGTCAAAGGATTAAAAACCAGGATTGCAGCGTGAGTGGAAGAGGGAAGTGAATTAAGGATTTCATTAATTTTAAGTGCAATTTCGTCCCGCGAAGCGGTGTAAACAGTTGAGACAAAAAATATGAGAACAAAAATCGTATACTTGAGCATGCCCATCCTTATATGTTACTGAATGATCCTATTCTATTTTTTCAACTTCAATATTATTTGATAACCAGACAGAGAATTGATATATATTTAAATAAACCTTTATTTTTTTCATACAAAAATTATTAGATTTAGAATTAATTAAAAGGCAAACTCAGTTCACCTTCATTAATAAAAAAAAATAAAAGAAAATATGGGAAAAACCAAACCAATATTGAAGGCATACGAGAATCTCGAATTCCTTAATTCATCTGATGCTCGTATCCTTAGAATTCTTTCAGAGTTCCTGGAACCGAAGACGAAATTCCGTAAGCATAAAATAGTTGATACAATTGTATTTTTTGGATCGGCGAGACTTTTGTCGAGGAAAAAGGCATTATCGGAATTAAATAAGTTCAGGACAATAAATCCAAAAGGCATTACCAATGATAAGTTAGCTGAAGCACTAAGAACTTCACAGCAAAGGGTTAAGATGTCGCGATATTATGAAGAAGCAGTCGATCTTTCAAAGCGTTTGACGGAATGGTCGCTTGGTCTTGATACCTCAGGCAACAGATTTATAATTTGCACGGGAGGCGGTCCCGGCATAATGGAAGCCGCAAACAAAGGAGCAAAGCTTGCGGGGGGTTATTCTGTCGGACTAAATATCAGCATTCCATTCGAGCAATATATAAACAAATATGTCAGTCCCGAACTACAATTTGAATTCCATTATTTCTTTATGCGTAAATTCTGGTTTGCCTATCTTGCCAAAGCTTTAATCGTTTTTCCAGGCGGATTCGGAACACTCGATGAATTTTTTGAATTGATAACATTAATTCAAACCGGCAAGGTAAAAAAGAAGATGCTGCTGGTAGTGTACGATGAAAAGTACTGGAGGAATATAATTAATTTTGATGCTTTGGTGGAGAATGCTGTTATCAGCAGATCAGATATGAATCTTTTTACCTTCTGCGATAATGTTGACGATGCATTCAATGCAGTAAAGAAACATTTTGAAAAATATTATTTAAAGAAAGAGGAAGAGAAGAGGCAGGAGGAACCGAAAATACAGTTGAAATAAGAATTAAAGATAAAAGATAAACTGCCTGGAGCAGGTCAAAAGTAAAAAGATAAAAGTATTGTAAAAAAAGCTCCGGAGGGCCGGAGCTTTTTAATTATGAGATTATAGATAAAGTGGGGTGTACTTAAAAAAGATGAATTACATATTTGAATCGGTTCTATGTGCGCGTCTTTCGGCTTTAAGTCTTTCCATTCTTCTTTTAATGGAAGGCTTAACGAAAAAGGTTCTCTTCTTGAATTCTTTTAATACTCCGGATCTTTCGTATTTCTTCTTGAACCTTCTTAATGCTTTATCAATTGATTCATTTTCGCCCAGGGTAATTCCAACCAAATTATTTCACCTCACTTCAGGTTGATTTAGTTTTAAATAGCTTCTATTAATTTCTTATTGCCCGACTTCTGGAATTCAACGGTAATGGAACTTTTCCCATTTGAAAGCACTTCTTTGCCAACAACTTTACCGAAATCGTCCCAGTTCTGATGATAAATAGCCTCTCCTACAGTAAAAGACTTAGTTGGAGAATATACAGTACAATCTTCATTTTCAAGCCCATCCAAAGATGGTTTAGTTTCTTTTACATCTTCACTTAAATCTATGATCATTGTCTGCTTGCATTTCTTACATTTTGCCCATCTTTTATTTTCATTATTTTCATTTAGTGAGACTTCTCCAACGAGTTCCATTTTTCTAACGGTATTGCATATATTGCAAAAAGCCTCTACATTTTTAACTCTGGCCATTTTATCACCTTTCTAACTTGCGAACAATAAATATACCAAACATTGTGAGGATAATCAAGGAATAAATGGGTAATTAATTTACGAATTGTTAAATTGTCGAAGTGACGAATTAGCGAATTGTTGAATTGTCGAATTTGCCTTACGGTGTCAATTCTCCGGATTATTTCTGGTCTTCTGTAGGGGTAATAACCAGTACGGGGCATTTTGCATATCTGATGACCTTTTCGGCGACACTTCCCAAAAGAGTGTGTAAAATTCCTGTTCTGCCATGCGTGGCAATTACAATCAAATCTATATGGTTTTCTTCACAATAATTAATTATAGTTTCAAAGTCCACTCCCTTTTCTATCACCGGGATAATTTCAATTGAATGATCCTTGTTTATTTTATCAAGGGATTT
>DATICR010000377.1:0-3249 GCA_035456745.1 Ignavibacteriaceae bacterium | reverse complement strand
ACATATTATATAAAGTCTGAGGCCATAAATGCGAATCAGTGTAGAAGATTATATCGTCAGTCGGACCAACGCCTCCCCCGCCTACTCTGATTCTGTTTAACTTAAAACCGGTCAATCCTATTTGATCAGATTCATTCAAATCAGTTTTATCAAAACTTGCTTCACCCGAAGTTGGAATTGAATCATTCTCTCCGGTATCATGAGTTCCCCAGACTCCATCAGCTCCTGTATCGTTGTTTTCAGTCCAATCAAGATCCTCATCTCCCGTCCACCAGATTGAACTCTGGTATGCCGGACGTAGTCTGAAATTTGCATACCTGTTTAATTTAACCGTATCATAATGTGCTACTATATAATTAAGAATGGCTGTTTGACCTGTTATTTTTTCACCTGGTCCACCGTCTCTTTTTTCGTCAGTAATACCGTCCTCATCATTATCAACGCCATCTACCGGATTACCCGGAGTTTCAAGATATGCATATCCCAGATAACCTGTAGGACCAAATTGACCATGCCCATTATAATCCCATGTATAAACAAGATCCATTGCATCTGTAGTATCGTAATATGCATTATCATCATCACTTTCGTAAACAAGATCGATGGGGCTCAATGAACCACCGCCGACTCCGGAATCCATATAAAGTCCGAAGATTACATTATAATCATAAACAGTAGTTCCCTCATTTGATATATCATAATGCCAGAAGAGCACATCTCTCGATTGAATATTTGACCATTGAAATCCCCGCTGTTCAACTCTTAATGCCATGCCCCGTCTCGTATTATCTCTGGAATCAGGGAAAAAGTTCCATTTAGAATAATAATCATCGTCGTAAACACAGAAGCTTTCCTGATCTGCATTGGGTCGTTTCCCAAAATATCCATTCCAGCTTCCCTTCCAGCCCGGATCATCAGGATCATTTGCTTTATCAGGCCAGCTTTCGGGCCATGTTCTGGGATCATAACTAACTGCCGGGGATCTGCCTACATTTATTGTTGGATTAAGCTGAAGATATCCCGGCCGGGGATTATACCTTTGAAGTCTGCCGGTGTTTGGATTTACTTCCTCCCTTTCCCGGTATCCCGTCTCCATCATATAAAAATCCTGATACTGTCCGTTTACAAACTGTTGCAGTTTGGAGAGTACAAAAGGAGTCACACCATCACTATAATTTTCGAGTGAACCCTTCGGCCATTCCATTGAATGAAAAATAGTGTAATCCGGGTCAGTCTGATAGTCACCCACCATTCCATAGTTATAAAACATTGTACGTATTCTGTTTGCATCATGTGTCCCCTGGCGTACATAATCTTCATTCCCTCTTTGATCAATTGGAACGACATCATAATACTGTGCAGTTATATCTGATGCAAATAGTAAAACCAGGATGGCGGTTAAGTATTTAACTGTTTTTTTAATGTTGTAAAAATTATTATAGGGCATTTTAATTACTCCTAAATGAGAAACCAAATTCTATTCTGCGGGGAGGCGCATACCTGTTAGGATCAATTGGCTCACCATATAATAAGGTCAGTGATGTATTAGGTTTACCCGTATCTGAATATACATCACCGTTAGCAAAATCCTGGTTAAATAAATTAAATACACGAAGGAAAACACTGAAGTTGAGAAAATTAAAATCAAAATATTTCTCTGCTCGAACATCGACTGTTGTATAATTCGGTTTCCTGCCCGAATTGTGTTCCTCCTGAGTCTGGAATCCAACTCCCAGTTCCGGCGTATAAGGTTGACCGGATGCATACTTTACAATAGCGCTGATAGAAAAATCATTTGTTACCTGGTACAATGCTGTCAGGTTCAATGTATGCCTCTGATCCCAATTGAAGGGAATATCACGGGGTCGCGGATCTTCACCACCCAATTCTCTGTCGGCAGTCTCTTTCGGATCACTTGAATTCCCATTAGCATACTGGAGACTATAGTCAATTGTAAAACCGAAATTATTAACCGGTCTTTGGTTGATAGATAAAGTAATTCCTGCAACACTGCCGTAATCTGTATTTGTGTTTCGTGCATACTGTCCGAAGTTATAAGTTTCAATTACCTGCGTACCAAGCAGATCCCTTATGTCCTTGTAAAAAAATGTCAGATCAAGTCCAAGATTATCGTTTATACCCTGTTTTAGTCCGACTTCATATTGAACTGTAAGTTCAGGTTTCAAATCAGGATTCCCGAGATAATCTTGTGTATAAGTGGCTCCCCCCGTGAGAAAATCGAGTACCTTGTAATTTGCATTTTCAAATAACGCACTGTAGGCCGGCATTTGATAGAAGTGACCGTAGGAAAAGTGTAATGCCGATTTATCAGTTAATGGGAATCCAAAACCCAAACGCGGAGCAATAGTATGCTTTAATTTTGCTTTTATTAAAATTGATCCGGGAACTCCAACAATACTATTGGCAGGATTCTGGAGGTTACTGGGAATATAAGCGTTGGGATCGAAAATCTCATATCTCAAACCGGCCCGGACAACCAGATCGCCAAGTTCAATTCGATCCTGGATATAAGCAGCGCCCTGACGCGGCGTATAGGTCTCTACTTTCTTGAAACGCGGATCAACAGGATCGAATGATTTAGGCTGAAGTCTTACATTCCCTAATTCATCTGAAATTACAATAAGCTGTCCCGGAGGTCCGAATTTCAACTTGTTTAACTGACCTTCAATTCCGGCTTCGATATAATTTGCCTGATTTGCCTGCCAGGCATAATCAACTTTAGTAACCACATAATTTGTCTGCTGAATTCTTCTGCCAAGATCCACCCCCTGTACAATAGCTCCATATTCATAACCCTGAATGCTTAGAGGCACATTAGCTTCATAGTAGCGGGGATCATAAATAGATTCATATTTATATTCTTTATAATCAAAAAAATCATGCCGAACACTTATTTTATAGTACATTTTATCAGATAATGTATGTGTAAAATCAATCCCATGATTTATTGAAAAAGTAGTTTTATCCTTCAATCCATCGGGATTAAATCTATATGAAAAATCATAGATCTTTCCCCACAAATAATTGGCAATTGCAACGTAGCTGATACTAACATTATTGATAGAGTTATTCGTTAGTTTTAACTGCCCGCTCCATTCATCATAAGGGTCCATCGGAATTTTTTTATTATCTCCCGTTGGATGAATTATTCCCTGTCCAATATTATTTATATCGGTTGGCAAAAACCTTCTGGTTCCATACAGGTAACCGTTATTATGAAATCTTCTT
>DATICR010000376.1:0-3218 GCA_035456745.1 Ignavibacteriaceae bacterium | reverse complement strand
TATAAGTGTAGCTACTTTTTCACCCAGTGCATTATAAACGCTGAGATTCACATTGGAGTTTTTATCGAGATTATATCTTATTTTAGTCGAGGGATTAAATGGGTTCGGATAATTCTGCTCAAGCGAAAATTCCAGCGGTGAATTAAGTGCAACTTCAATCGGATCGTAAAGTTTTTGTGATCCGTCCAGATCAATTTGTTTCAAGCGATAATAGGAATTTCCCTGCAGGGGTGATTTATCGATATATTTATATGAATGCAACTCGGTAGTAGTTCCCTGACCATTAATAAAAATCAAATTTGTCCAGTTAACTTTATCGGAAGTGCGCTGAATTTCAAAACCTTTATTGTTGGTCTCTGTTGCGGTCTGCCAGTTAAGCTCCACATAAGGACCGTCTATTTTATAACTGAATGAACTCAATTCAACAGGTACATTATCAAGAAGAAAATCAAGACAATATAGTCCTGTGCTTATATCGGAAATTATAACAGTTCCCGAAGGAAAAAAAGGATAACATCCCCAGGCTCCCTGGTATGTCCCGGTGATTCCCGGATAAGTGTCATATCTTCCGACATAAACAGGATTTGTTGGATCGGAAACATCAAGGGCCACAAATCCGTCCTTATAATATGAAAAGTAAGCATACTGTCCTCTTATAAAAACATTATGTACCGGCGAATCATCAGACATCTGCCATTCAGGTACCACAAGATTCCATGTGGATCTATCCTGAAGATCCCATACAGTAACATCCCGTACGTTAAATTCTTCGCAGGCAACGAAATATCTTTTATCTTCCGTCAACCATCCGCTGTGGGCATAAATACCGGGAAGTGCTGCACTCTGGCTGACCAGTTGAGGATTATATTTATCGGAAACATCCACAACATCATATGTGTCTTCTGATGAAGCATAAACCGTGTCATTATATACATACACATCATGTACATAACCGCTGGCTGAATAATATGAAGTTTGTACAGGATTAACAGGATCTGATAAATCCAGAATATGAATACCACTGCCGGGATTAGCGCCCTCTATATATGCAAAACCATCAGCAATAAATAAATTATGTGCCGAATTAAAATAAGTTGTATTATAACCAACTAATGTTACTCCGTTAGGCAAATTTGCAAGGTCAACCATTTGCAGACCATTCCCACCTTCGGAGACTGTGTACATATAATGCTGATATGTCTTTATATCTCTCCATTCTGAATTTGGTCCCGGAACAAAGGCAACTTCATAGGGATTAACCGGATCTGTAATATCAACTATCGAGGTTCCGGTATAAACACCTAGAAGAGCATATTCACGTCCCTCTGAATCTGTATATCCCCAGATGTCGTTATAACCGACCGAATGATATTGATCGAGATTGCTTAGAAGGGTAGTGTTTAACTGCTGAGCTTTTAAGATACTCCCCAAAATCAAAAAAGAGAAAATAAATATAACTATTTTCATATGTATCTCCTGAAATTATTATAAGATTTGATCTTTTATTATCTGTTACAGGAATATCCCCGTTATAGAAAAATTAATATAAATCCTGCTCCGTGTTATCGGAGGATAATGATTAAAGTGATAGTATCTGTCTTCCACAAGATACAATCCTTAATTTTAAATGCCAAATATGAAGTACAGTATTGTGTTGATTTACACTTTAAGACTGAATCGCCAGGAACACGCAGCGGACTAAAATAATTTCATGGCAACTTAGTTCTGCAACAAACCCATTTGACAAATCTACAATTGCGATTTATTAAATTTGAATAGTAATCTAATTTGATATGGAACGAATCGTAAATAAAACAAAAAATCTTAAAGAAGCGAAAAGTGAAGTATTATTCAGGAAATTAATATGACTCCTGAGGAAAGTCAGAAGATTGCAAGGGGATTAAAACGTAAATTTCAGGACTCCGGAAATAAAGATGGCAGGAGAAATTCAACGGGGGAGAAGCAACAGGCTCAATCGACAACAATTCGACATTTGTCACTAATCAATTGCCATTTAATTGATACAAACACGCATCCCCTATAATCTTAAACGGATCAGATTTAAAATTTATCGTATCCTTTTCTTTTGTTTGAACTGATCTTTCTATAAATATCGAACTTCCTTCATTCAGGAAATTATTATCCAGTAAATTTTGGACTACTTTATAAATGTCGTCTTTGAAAAAAGGGGGATCTGCAAGTATAAGATCATAAGAAGGATGACTGCTTAGAGAGGTGAACTTTACAGTTTCCATTTTATAGATCTTACAGCGGTCAGCGAGATTCAATGAATTTATATTTTCAGAAAGATTTTTATAGATTACAAAATTCCTTTCGACAAAATCAGCAAAGGCCGCACCACGACTGAGGCATTCGAGTCCGAGTGCCCCTGAACCGGCATAAAGATCCAGCACCTTTATTCCATCAAAGGAAATCCTGTTATTCAGTAAATTAAACAGAGTTTCCCGTACCCGGTCTGTTGTAGGTCTTATTAATTTCGAATCGGGAACTTTAATTAATCTTCCTTTTAATTCGCCCGATATAATCCTCATCCTCATAAAATCCCAGAAATAATTCGTTAATCCGTTAATTCGCCAATCCGTTAATTCGCCAATCCGCCAATTCGTTAATTATTAATCAACCAATCCTCAAAGCAATACCGGCAGCTGCGGAGAACGAATTAAACTTTTCTGAAAAATACCTGTTTTGAAATAAGGCGGGATTAGGTTTAATCTTTGAGAAGGGATTAAAATTAATGAATGGAATATCGAGCTTATCCCTTAATGTATTAATAAATGACGGGGATAGTTCCTCACCGCAAATAAAAGATGATTCAACAAGATCTCTGTTTATGGCAGGATACTGATTCGAATCAAGCTCCGTTTTCAGAAATTTTACTATAGATGATGCATCATTGAAAGGAAGCAACTTGAAACACAGAGGTTTACCCTGAAAAGTAAAAAGAACTGACAAATTTCTGCCGGAAAGAAATGTACTGAATACCAAACCTTTTTCTGAAACAGGATTCATTGCTGAAAGAGCTCTTTCGGATGCAAAGTGGATGTTATCGATAAATTTCAGTTTAAGATTATTTCTGTCGCAGAAGCTTTTAATTGTCTGAATATATTTTCTGGAAAGAGCTATTATAATTGAAGTATTGGTTTGTATGAACTTATTCTTATCTATTTCAATATACTGAATGACCAGGTCGTTGGTAT
>DATICR010000375.1:0-15658 GCA_035456745.1 Ignavibacteriaceae bacterium | reverse complement strand
ATCATTACAAGGGCTGTTTTAACGTGTCCGTTTGCTTTTTCCAGATATCCTTCAGCTTCCTCATAAGATAAGCCGGTTATAATCATTACAATTCTTTTTGATCTTTCTACAAGCTTTTTATTTGTCATCTGAAGATCTATCATCATATTCTCATACACTTTACCGAGTCTGATCATTGAAGCAGTAGTCAGCATATTCAATACAAGTTTCTGTGCAGTACCGCTTTTCATCCTGGTAGAACCCATTATCACTTCCGGTCCTACATATGGACAAATTGCAATATCAACTTCTTTAATGTTGAACTCACTGCGGGGATTACAGGTAATATATAATGTCTTTGCCCCAAGCTCTTTTGCTTTTTTGACTGCGCCTATTACATACGGAGTTCTTCTGCTGGCTGCTATTCCGCATATCACATCTTTTTTAGTGATACCAGCCTTAATAATATCCGAAGCACCGTTTTCCTCATAATCCTCAGCCCCTTCCCGTGCTCGGAACATAGCTTCTTTTCCTCCAGCTATGAATCCCCGTACAAGTTCAGGATTAGTACCGAAAGTGGGAGGGCATTCGGCCGCATCAATTACTCCCAACCTTCCGCTTGTGCCGGCACCAAAGTATAGGAGGTGTCCCCCTGCTTTAAATGCATCAACAATAATATCAACGGCTTTTTCTATATAAGGAATTTCTTTTTCAACGGCGGAAGGTACTGACTTATCCTCTGAATTTATTATTCGGAGAATATCCCCTGTTGATGCAACATCAATATTCATCGAATTAGTATTGCGCTGTTCTGTCTTAAGTGAACTTATTTCTTCAAATAATTTTTTTTTATCGGAAGAAGAACTCATCTTTGAAGTTCCAGTAAAACTAATTTCTTCCCTTTCTGATTGCGAACATTTGTGGGTTTGTAATAGAGATCGAAGATAGTCGACTTCTTTATATAAGACTTATATTTCATTTCGGCTTTCTGATACTCAGCATCGAGATCGCCTCCTTTAATAGCAGCAAGATAAGCCTTCTCTTTTATTAATGGAAGTGCATAACGAAAGAGAATAATCAAAGGAACTGAGGCCCGGCTTATTATAAGGTCAAAACTCTCTTTAAATTTTTCAATAAATTCAGGACTTTCAACGCGTTCATTTTCTGCTATTACATTGCCAAGCTTCAATCTATCAATAAATTCTTCAACGGCCTGAATCTTTTTGTTGGTTGAATCGACCAGTACACCCTGCAATTCAGGACGTATAATCGCAAGAGGAATCCCCGGGAACCCTCCTCCAGTTCCGATATCCAGGAAACGGGTAACCTTTTCCGGAATATATTTGGTAAGATACGAGCAAAGAAAAACATGATTTTCAATAATATTGCCGATATCCCTGCGAGAGATCAGATTGACTGACTCATTTTTTTCTGTAACTAATTCCGCAAAATAAGCCAGACGTTCGATTTTCATTATATCGGGATTAAATGCATTTTCCCAACAAAATGACTGCAACTTTTTCAGATATAGTTCCTGAACATCCACCATAAAAGTTCCCTAAAATTAGTTTTTCAAATATACCAATAAAATAGAAATATCTGAAGGTGTGACTCCCGAGATGCGGCTTGCCTGACCAATAGAACGCGGTTTTACCCTATTCAATTTTTCCCTTCCCTCAGTCGATAATCCATTTAAATTAAAATAGTTTAATGTTAAAGGGATAATTACTTCTTCATTTCTTTCCATCCGCAGTATAATCTCCTGCTGCCTTTTAAGATACCCTTCATATTTTAATTCAATTTCAACCTGGTTCATAGAGATAGTATCGCTCAATAATTCCTGAACAATTTCATTGTCTCCGAAACCATTAACCTTTAGTAAATCATTAAGTGAGAGCTCCGGTCTTTTACACAGCTTGGAAATTGATTCGGTTGAATCTATTCCGTTTAATCCTCTTGTTTTCAACAAAGGATTTATATCCCGTGCATGAAGCTTCAAGGACTCGAATAAATTAATACTTTCACTTATGAGTCTGTCACGTTTTTGAGACTCTTCAAATAAATCCTTCCCGATTAGGCCAAATTCATAACCATATTTCATCAACCGACGATCAGCATTATCCTGTCTTAGTATCAGCCGGTGTTCAGCTCTTGAAGTAAACATTCTATATGGCTCTTCTGTGGACTTATTTACCAGATCATCAATCAGTACGCCTATATAAGCTTCACTTCTCTTCAGAACAAATTCCGGTTTACCCTGAATTTTCAGAGCAGCATTTATACCGGCAACTATTCCCTGGGCAGCAGCTTCCTCATAACCCGAAGTGCCATTGATTTGACCAGCAAAATACAAACCCTGTATTAGTTTTGTTTCGAGTGTCAGATCGACCTGGTGAGGTGGAAAAAAGTCATACTCCACCGCATAACCGGGACGAATCATTTCAGCATTCTCAAGACCTTTAATTTTATGAATAGCTTCAAGTTGAATATCCCCGGGAAGCGAGGACGAAAACCCATTAAGATAAATTAAATCACTGTCCAATCCTTCCGGTTCCAGAAACAACTGATGCTGTTTCTTTTCCGCAAAGCGAACAATTTTATCTTCGATTGAAGGACAATACCTTGGTCCGACACCTTTTATCCTTCCGGTAAATAACGGTGAATCCTTAAATCCCTTTTCAAGAATTTTATGTACCGCTTCATTTGTAGAAGTAATATGGCAAGGGACCTGGGGCAAAAAAGGAAAATCCTTTCCTGTTCTGTGCGAGAAAGGTTGAGGATCTTCATCCCCGGGTTGAACTTCGACAACTTCCCAATTTATTGAATTTTTCGATAGGCGCGGAGGTGTTCCGGTTTTAAGTCTTCCCGATTCGAAACCTAAATTAATCAGTGATTCCGTAATACCCGTAGAAGGTTTTTCACCAAATCGTCCCCCGCTCGTGGACTTTAAACCTGTATGCATTAAACCATTCAGAAAAGTTCCTGAAGATAAAATCACTGCTCTGCATTTAAGTTCTATCCCCTTTGAAGTTAAAACACCTGAAACCCTATTATTTTCAACTAAAATATCAATAACGGAATCTTCAATAATTGTAAGATTTAGAGTGTTACCTACCACCCTGTAAGCCTCTTCTGAATAAAGTTTCCTATCAGATTGACATCTTGGAGACCAGACAGCGGGTCCTTTTGATTTATTAAGCATTCTAAACTGGATTCCAGTTCTGTCAGCAATTATTCCCATTTTACCACCAAGAGCATCTATTTCGCGTACCAAATGTCCCTTTGCAGTTCCTCCAACAGCAGGATTACACGACATTCTTCCTGTAGCATATCTATCCATTGTAATAAGAGTGACATTACATCCCATTCCGGCAGCCGAAGTTGAAGCTTCAATCCCGGCATGACCTCCGCCTACAACTACTATATCATAATTAATCATATTATCAATTGTTCCACGTGAAACAAATTTCTAATTTTGGACGATTAAATTAGTATTGTTTCACGTGAAACTATTTACCTATACAGAATTTTGTAAAAATATTATTTAAGATATCTTCCGATGTTACAATTCCAACTATTTCACCCAGATCATCTATAGCTTTTCTCAAATCAACTGCTATAAACTCCCCGCTCATTTTATTTTCTATTGAATTTTTGACTTTACCGAGGCTTTCTTTTGCCTTTCTTAAACAATCAAAATGCCTTGAATTTGAAACAACTGCAGATTTTTCGGTATAATTCGAAGTACCAAGAGCTTTTTCTTTCATTTTCCGGAATAAGGATTCGATTCCTTCCCCAGTCAGAGCTGAAATCTTTACGTCATAATCATCTAAACCGGTCATTCCAAGGTCAATTTTATTGAGTATACTGAGAATTCTATTACTATTTATCAGGGATGATATTTCATTCAATAAATCTTCAGATTTACCCTGGTCAACATCATTTATTAAAATAACAAGATCTGCATCTTTAACAGCTTTCCGGCTTCTTAAAACACCTTCTTTCTCAATAATATCTTCAGAAATTCTGATTCCTGCTGTATCATACAATCTAAACATTATTCCATCGATCGATACATCTTCCCTAATAATATCTCTAGTAGTACCGGGGATATGGCTAACAATTGCCCGTGATTCTTTCAGAATATAATTAAGAAGAGAGGATTTACCTACATTAGGTTTTCCAACCAGGGCTACATTTACACCTTCTTTTATCACTTTACCGAAATTATAACTTTTCAACAGCAAATCGATTTCGTTCTCAATAGTCCGAACCCGATTCATTAAATCACCAAGATTGATGAACTCAACGTCTTCTTCAGCAAAATCAAGTTCCAATTCCACAAAAGATGAAGCATTTATCAATGAATTCCGGAGTTCATCAACCTTTTTTGAAAGCAGACCGTTGAGCTGGTTCCTGGCTCCACGCAAAGAAGCATCTGTTCGTGATGAAATCACATCTGCAACAGCTTCCGCTTGAACAAGATCCAACTTATCATTCAAATATGCTCTTTTTGTGAATTCTCCGGGTTCGGCCAATCGGGTACCATTCTTCAACAGCAAATCAATGATCTTTTTTGAAATAAGGGGATTACAATGAGTACTAATCTCTACTGAATCCTCACCTGTATATGAATGAGGATTACGAAAAACTGAGATAAGTACGTCATCAACCAGAACATCATTTTCGTCAAAAATCTGACCATAATGAATAGTGTGAGTACTGCTATCAGTTAACCTAATTTTTCCTTTGAATATTTTGTCAGCAATTTCGAAGGAAAGCGGTCCACTGACTCTTATAACAGAAATTGCTCCAACTCCCGAAGGAGTTGCTATCGCAGTAATTGTATCTTCGGTAAATTTATTCATTATTAAAAGCTGGGAAACAGAATGCAAAAATATAGAAATTTAAATGGATTAACAATCCAAGAAAAAGCCAAGCCACAGTTCACCTTCAGACGGTGCTTAGATATTTGTGCAAGATTTTCATTTCCTTACTAGATGACTTTCCACAAATTATCAAGCTCTAAAAAGTTGTTTTCCTCAAGGAAAAAAGTAAAATCTAAGTTAAGTATAAATTAAATTCTAAATATACTTTGAATATGCTTTAAGTACGCTTTGAGTACGCTCTAAATACGTTCTGAATACCCTTTACTCCTTAGACGAACCAACAGCAACAAATTCTGCAGATAAAAAAGATAATCTTTGAATGCGGGCAAAAAATAATTCGCACTTTAAATACGATAATCCCAGTTACTTAAACCATATGAAAAAAATGTCGTATTTTTGACAAAATTATATATTTACTATCAATAATTAGCATTTTGTCTGCCAAAATGGCAGACAGAAGTAATCGGACAGAAAGTCCTATAAATAATGATTTTATAATAAGTTATGGGGATTTTATCTTATTGGCATTTTAATTGATTTTGATATAGATGACAATAAAATTTTTATGAAAGGAGGAAAACATTATGGCTATAGTCAGATGGGATCCCTCAAGGGATTTGTTAAATATTGAACGTGAGTTCAATAGAATGTTTCAATCATTTAACAATCGATTTGGCTTTGGCGATTCCGATAATGATGTTATGGAATATGAAAATGCTATGTGGACGCCACTTACAGATATTTCCGAAGATGATAATAATTTTACATTGAAGCTCGATCTTCCTGGTGTTAAAAAAGAAGACGTAAAAATAAATTATGAGAATGGTCAGTTGAGCATAAGCGGAGAAAGAAAACAGGAACACGAAAAGAAGAATTCGAAATATCACAGAGTTGAGCGGTCTTACGGCCGGTATTTCAGATCATTTAATCTTCCATCGAAAATTCAGGAAGATAAAATAGATGCAGAATTCAAAGACGGACAATTAACTATAACTGTTCCGAAATCTGAAGATGCCAAACCAAAACAGATTGAAGTCAAAATAAAATAATCTATCTTAAACGGATAGATAATGTTCTATAATGCTGTAAAAGGCAGCTAAAAATTTGTTTGGCTGCCTTTTACTTTTAGAGAAAATAAAAAAAATTCTGTTTGAATTAAAGAGACAAAAACAAAAAATGGAATTTAAAGACTATTATAAAATACTTGGTGTAGAAAAAGATGCAACCCAGGAGGAAATTAAAAAAGCCTACCGTAAGCTTGCATTGAAATATCACCCGGACAGAAATCCCGACAACAAGCAATCTGAAGAAAAATTTAAAGAAATTACTGAAGCCAATGAAGTATTAAGTGATCCGGAAAAACGGAAGAAATACGACCAGCTGGGAGCTAACTGGAAATATTATCAGCAGCCCGGTGCCGGTGGTCAGGGAACGGAGGATTTCTTCAGTCAATTCGGCGGTGCAGGCGGAAGATCTTCGTACCAGTATTCCGGTGACCTGGGGGATTTATTTGGAAACATCGGAGGATTCTCTGATTTCTTTGAAAGTTTTTTTGGAGGAAGAGGTACAGGTGCAAGATCAAGTTCATATTCTTCAGCACAGAAGGGACAGGATTTTGAGGCTAATTTAAATCTAACGCTTGAAGAAGTATTCAACGGAGTTGAGAGACAAATAAGTGTGGATGGAAAAACACTGCGGGTTAAAATTGAGCAAGGCACCAGAGATAAAACAAAATTACGTCTGCGCGGAATGGGAGCCCCCGGTGCTCATGGTGGAGAAAAGGGAGACTTATATCTCAATATTCATGTTCTTGATCATCCATTCTATGAAATAAAAGGTGATGATCTTTATTATAATCTTGATGTCGATTTATTTACTGCTGTACTTGGCGGAAACGTTCAGATACAGACTCTGGATCATAAAACATTAAGTATAGTTATTCCGCCGGAAACTGACAACGGCAAGCTTCTAAAGCTTCGCAGCCAAGGCCTGATGAAAAAAGAAAATAAGAACAAACGAGGCGATCTGTTTATCAGAATTATAGTACAAATACCAAAACATCTTTCAAAGGAAGAAAAAGAATTATTTATGAAATTATCTCAATTAAGAAAGGATTAAAGGAGTAAAGAATGGGTAAAACTTTAACTACACATAAATATGAATTTAAAGCTGAAGTCAGGCAACTGCTGGATATTCTCGTGCACTCACTTTATACGAGCAGGGAAATTTTTCTCAGGGAGTTAATATCAAATTCATCGGATGCACTTGATAAGCTCAGATTCGAATCAACCAAAGGAACCGATATTGAAGACAAGGATCTTCCGCTGGAAATCAGAATAAACTTTAATGAAAAGAAGAAACTGATTACAGTATCTGATACAGGAATCGGGATGACAAAAGACGAGCTTATTAAGAATATCGGAACTATAGCTAAATCCGGTTCTTCAGAGTTTATAAAACAGCTGCAGGAGAACAAATCAGAAGCGAACAATATAATTGGAAAGTTTGGAGTAGGATTTTACTCTGTTTTTATGGTTGCTGAGGAAGTCGTGATTAAATCAAAATCTTTTAAGAAAAATACCAAAACCGTCGAGTGGAGATCAAACGGATTGGGCGATTATGAAATTATCGATACCGATGAGAGACTTAAACGCGGTACTACAATTGAAATTCATTTGAAAGAAGAGACAAAGGACTTTGCAGACAAATACAGACTTGAAACTATAATCAAAAAGCATTCGAATTTTGTAAACTTTCCTATTTATCTTGAAAAAGAGAAAATTAATACTGTTGCTGCAATCTGGCGTGAACCTAAAGGTAATATTAAAAAAGAAGAATATAATGAGTTTTACAAATTCCTCACTCATGACCCTGATGAGCCTATGGATGTAATTCATAATTCTGTCGACGCACCAATCCAATTTCACAGTTTGTTATTTATTCCTAAAAAGAATTATGAATTATTTGGATTCACCAGGGAAGATTACGGCCTGGATTTATATGTGAGGAGAATCCTGATACAGCATCAGAATAAAGATTTGCTGCCGGAATATTTAAGATTTGTCAAAGGTGTTGTTGAATCGGAAGATCTTCCGCTCAACATTTCCAGAGAGACCCTGCAGGAGAATATAATTTTTACCAAGATTTCAAATACTATTACCAGCCAGGTACTCTCATATCTTATAAAAAAGGCAAAAGATAAACCGGACGAGTACACTAGTTTCTGGAATGAGCACGGAAAATATTTTAAGCTTGGTTATGCTGATTTCGCGAATCTGGATAAGATTAAGGAACTGCTTAGATTTAATTCATCCCATGATGAAGACGAAAAAGGATTAACATCTCTCGAAGACTATGTTGCAAGATTTAAGGAGGGGCAGAAGGAAATTTACTTCGCACAAGGAAACAGCAGGCAGGCGATTGAGCAAGATCCCCATCTCGAAATATTCACAAAAAAAGGACTTGAGGTTTTATACCTCTATGATCCGGTTGATGAGTTTGTACTTTCATCAATCCGGAAATATAAAGATTATGAGTTTAAACCCGTCGACTCAGTTGATTTAAAAAATATAGATTCATTCAAGGAAACAAAAGAAACAAATCAAAAAGCGGAGGAGCTAACTAAGGATGATCAGCTTCATTTTGACAGCCTCCTCGCAAGAATTAAAGAAATACTCGGTGACAAAGTTACGGAGGTAAGAAAATCAGACAGGTTAAGCGGTAGTCCGGCAATTCTGGTGAATCCCGATGATTCTATGTCATCATCCATGCAGAAGATGATGCGGATGATGAACAAGGATTTGGAAATTCCCAAAAAGATTTTCGAAATAAACAGAGATCATAAACTGATTAGAAACCTGTTAAAAGTATTTAAAGTCAACCGTAATGATGAATATATAACAAACGTTGTTGAGGAGTTATTCGAATCCGCCCTTCTTTTAGAAGGAGATTTGTTGGATCCGCACAAACTTGTAAACAGAATAAACCAGATGCTGGAACAGTCGAGCGACTGGTATACAGAAGTTAAAAAAATAAACTAAGTGGATTAAAGTAATAAAAATGATTTATGGAAATTTAGATCTTCTCTAAGAAGGAAACGATAATATGCCATTTAATTTTAATAAACTAACCGTAAAAGCACAAGAAATAGTTCAAACGGCAATAGAGATCGCACAGAACTATAATAACCAGATTCTTGAACCGGAACATCTGCTTGCCTCAATTATACAAGAGAAAGGAAGCATTGCAGAATCAATACTGCACAAGACAGGCGGGAATGTTAATATTATTCACCTCAAAGTTAATGAATTTCTCGAAAGACTTCCGAAGGTCTCGGGATCAGGAATCGGTAATCAGCAGATGTCAAATGAATTGGCAAAGTTATTTGATGAGGCGGCTGAAGAAGCACGTCATTTAAAAGATGAGTTCATTTCAACAGAACATCTTTTATTAGCGTTATCCAAAGCCGAAAATAAATCAGGACAACTGTTAAGAGATAACGGTATTTCACACGACACAATCCTGGAAGCTTTGAAAGAAGTACGCGGAACCCAGCGTGTTACTTCACAAAACCCCGAAGAAACCTATCAATCGTTAAAGAAATATGGCAGAGATCTGAATGAGCTTGTAAAAGCCGGAAAACTGGATCCTGTTATCGGAAGAGATGAGGAAATCAGAAGAGTTCTCCAGGTTCTCTCAAGAAGAACAAAGAATAATCCGGTTTTGATTGGCGAGCCCGGAGTGGGTAAAACAGCGATAGCAGAAGGAATTGCCCATAGAATTGTCGCAGGAGATGTTCCTGAAAACTTAAAAACCAAAAGAATAGTTGCTCTAGACATGGGTGCCCTTGTTGCCGGAACTCAATTCCGCGGTCAATTTGAAGAACGCCTGAAAGCTGTAATAAAAGAAGTACAGGAATCCAACGGCGAGATTATTTTATTTATCGATGAGCTCCATACACTCGTAGGTGCAGGAGCAGTTTCCGGATCAATGGATGCTGCGAATATTCTGAAGCCGGCGCTTGCAAGAGGCGAACTCCATGCAATAGGTGCTACAACTCTTGATGAATATAAAAAACATATCGAAAAAGATGCAGCACTTGAGAGAAGGTTCCAGCCGGTATTAGTCAGCGAACCTTCAGAAGAAGATACAATATCCATTTTACGCGGATTGCGTGAACGGTATGAAGTGCATCATGGCGTTCGTATTACTGATGCTGCAATCATTGCTGCTGCACAGCTTTCCCATAGATATATTACTGACAGATTTCTACCGGATAAAGCAATTGATCTTATTGATGAAGCAGCATCCAAATTAAGAATCGAAATTGATTCAATGCCTGAAGAGCTGGATACACTTGAAAGAAAAATAAAACAGCTTGAAATAGAAAGGGAAGCCCTTAAGCGCGAAAGAGATGAAGCCTCGGCAAAACGTCTTGAAGAGCTAAAAAAAGAGCTTAGTGATCTTGAGGAAGAAAGAAATAAGTACAGGATGCACTGGGATCTTGAGAAACAAAAAATTCAGCGCATCCGGGGAATGAAGAGTGAAATAGATAACAGTAAGACTCTGGCGGACAGATTTGAACGGGAGGGAAATCTTGGCAAGGTCGCCGAACTCCGTTATGGCAAAATAGCAGAACTTGAAAAAGCCCTGAAGAGAGAAACCGATGAGCTCGGTAAAATTCAGAGGGATAAAAAAATGCTCAAGGAAGAAGTGGATGCCGAGGATATTGCGGAGGTGGTTGCAAAATGGACGGGCATTCCCGTGAGCAGAATGCTTGAAAGCGAAAGAAGCAAGCTGCTGCGGCTTGAAGAAGAACTTCACAAGAGAATAATCGGACAGGATGATGCAGTAACTGCAGTAGCAAACGCAATACGCAGATCCCGTACAGGTTTACAGGATGTTAACAGACCGATCGGTTCATTTATATTTCTCGGAACCACTGGAGTAGGCAAAACAGAACTGGCGCGTGCACTTGCTGAATTTCTCTTTGATGATGAGCATGCTATGATCAGAATTGATATGTCGGAATATATGGAGAAGTTTTCTGTATCCAGATTAATAGGTGCACCTCCCGGATATGTGGGTTATGAAGAAGGTGGACAATTGACTGAGGCCGTCAGACGGAGACCATATTCTGTCGTTCTGCTTGATGAAATTGAAAAGGCTCATCCGGATGTATTTAATATTCTCCTGCAGGTTCTTGATGACGGACGACTCACAGACAATCAGGGACGTACCGTAAACTTTAAGAACACCATAATTATTATGACATCAAATATCGGATCACACCTTATCCAGGAAAAAACCGATGGTGTCAGCGATGAGGACATGGAAGAGGTTGTTGGAAATTTAAGACACACTCTTACGGACCTGCTTCGTAAAACTATCCGTCCTGAATTTTTAAACAGGATTGATGAGGTGGTGTTATTCAAACCTTTAACAAGAAATGAAATCAGGAAGATAGTTGATATACAATTAAGATATGTCCAGAAGATGCTGGCACAAAGAGAAATAACTCTCGATGTAGATGATGAAGTTAAAGACTGGCTGGCAAAGCTTGGCTATGATGTTACATTCGGAGCAAGACCTTTGAAGAGAACAATACAGAAGCATCTCACAAATCCACTTTCACAGGAATTGCTTATGGGTAATTTTGAAGACGGGGATGTAATTAAAATAACACTGAGTGAGGATGGGGGATTGATATTTAGGAAAAAAGAAATAAAAGATTATGTAAATAAATAATTCCCGGAGTTGTGGAATATAACCACTCCAGTTAAAGAGAGGATGAAATGAGAACAGACTTTTTATTTAATCAAAATGAAATTAAATCCGAAAATCAATTTAATAATGAACCGGCTCCTGACGATTTAGTTCTCGATGCATATTCTTCAGTCGTTACCAAAGCTGTTGAGATTGTCGGACCCACCGTCGTAAATATTAATAATTTTAATGCCGGCAGAAATGGACAACCCGAACGTGGAGGAAGCGGATCAGGTTTTATTTTTACACCGGATGGTTTTATTCTTACCAACAGTCACGTAGTACACACTGCAAAAAGAATTGAAGTTGTACTTGCCGACAGCAGGAAATTTTACGCCGATACTATTGGTGATGACCCTGATACCGACCTTGCGGTTATAAGAATAGATTCACCAGGAATAACACCCGTTAATTTCGGTGATTCTGCAAAAATAAAAACCGGTGAACTTGTAATTGCAATCGGTAATCCTTACGGTTTTCAGACAACAGTTACAGCGGGTGTGGTGAGTGCATTAGGCAGATCACTCCGCTCAACGACCGGACGTTTAATAGACAATGTAATTCAAACGGATGCTGCACTGAATCCCGGAAATTCCGGCGGCCCCCTTGTCAATTCCAGAGGAGAGGTAATCGGTGTTAATACTGCAGCTATTCTGCCTGCACAGAATATTTGTTTTGCTACAGCAATAAATACAGCTAAGTTTATCGCCGCCAAACTAATCAAGGATGGAAAAATTAAACGAAGCTACATTGGAATAGCAGGCCAGGATGCCCCAATACACAGAAGAATTTCTTATCATTATAATTTACCTTCTGAGAAAAGCATTATGGTAATTTCAATTGAAAAAAATAGTCCTGCAGAAAAAGCTCACCTGCAGGAAGGAGACAGGATTATCTCATTTAACGGAACACCTGTAACAGGAATAGATGATCTTCATAAAATGCTGACAGAAACACAGGTAGGTGTTAAATCTGAATTACAAGTCCTGAGAGTAACAGAAATTCTGGACCTGGAAATAGTTCCTGATGAGAGGACAAATTAAAAACAGTATATTTGATTCAGAAATAGTAGACTGATTAAATAAAAACGTCAGTCCGGATATATTCGGAACGATAAGATTTAATAACTGATATTTAGATTATCCATGTAAATTTCAATTATCGAATTACTCATTTAATCAGAAATAAGTACTAAATTACAGGTTGCTCCTGGAATAATTATTGAATAATAAAAAAAGAAAATAGAGAAAAAAGTTAGTTTACTATTTATGTTAGCCCTGATACAGTGCGAGAATAAAGAAAAAGAACTGACCGATATTCTTAAAAAATTAGGTCAGAAGTTTATTATTACCAATAATGAACTTGAGATTTGTAAGAGTGACAAAGTAATACTATGCGGAAGCGGAACCCCAGTACAGAATATGAAATTACTTCATATGTTGAATCTGTATTCATTATTAAGAATTATTAAAATTCCAATTCTTGGTATTGGACTTGGGGTTGAGCTTATGTCTGATCACACAGAAGGTGAAAAAATTACCTATCTCGGATTATTCCCTATCGAATCCAATAAATTTCCAGAAGACAAAAAATTTAATTCGCAGGCAGGGCTAAAAAAAGTTGAAATAATAAAACCGAGTAAATTATTTAACGGAATAGAATCGGGAACAGAATTTTATTTTTCTGAAAATTATTATATGCCTGAAAGTGAATATACCACTTCTGTAGTTGAAGATGGTTTTACATTTTCTGCTTCTGTAGAAAAAGGGAATGCATTCGGTGTACAATTCCATCCGGAAAAATCAGGAGAAAAGGGATTAGTGCTATTGAAAAACTTCATTAACCTCTAAAGGAGGCATTATGGCTGGAGGGTTCTCCTATTATTTATAATCTCATCCATATATTTTTCAATTATAGCGAAAATGATATAAAAGATATGTTAATTATTTAACAACGTATTGAAGTTGATTTATATAACTTGGTTATTAGTCATTAGAATGAGGTAATAATGCAGAATTTTCTGCAACAAAGTTATTTGGGAAATACTATTCTCAATTATATGATAGCTATTGGGATATTCATCTTCGGCATTATAGTTATTAGAATTTTCAAAGTGGTTATCCTCAAGAGGTTAAAAAGGTGGGCTGAGGCAACAAAAACAACTCTTGATGATTTGTTAATCAGAGCAATTCAAAAAACAGTAATCCCTCTTCTATATCTCGGAGCATTTTATCTGGCCGTTGAATATTTGAAGGTGGATCCGAACACGATGAATATAATAAGTAAGATTGCGGTTATCTTATTTACTTTCTTTGTACTCCGTGCTATTTCATCCGTTATCAGGTTTTCACTTAATGTCTATATAAGAAGAAAAAGCAGCGGTGAATCCCGCGAAAAAGAGCTAAGAGGTATTACGACTATAATTGGTTTTATAGTATGGACTGTAGGTCTTGTTTTCCTCCTCGATAATCTCGGATTTAAAGTTTCCGCCGTAATTACGGGTCTCGGTATAGGCGGTATTGCTGTCGCTCTAGCTGCACAAGCTATACTGGGAGATCTATTTGCATATTTTGTTATTTTCTTCGATCGTCCGTTCGAGATAGGTGACTTTATTGCAGTAGGGGATAAACTTGGTTCGGTCGAATATATCGGGTTAAAAACGACACGGGTAAGAAGTCTGAGCGGCGAACAGCTGATATTTTCAAATAAAGATCTGACTGATTCCAGATTACATAATTACAAAAGAATGGAAAAGAGAAGAGTTAACTTTCAACTCGGGATAACCTATCAGGCCACTCTCGAACAGTTAAAAGAAATTCCCGGTTTAGTCAAAAAGATAATTGAAAGCCAATCCGATGTAACTTTTGACAGGGGACATTTTTCAAAGTTTGGAGATTTTAATCTTGTCTTTGAATTCATTTATTATGTTTTGAGTCCTGATTTTAACAAATATATGGATACGCAGCAAGCAATAAATCTTGAAATCCGTGAAGAATTTGAACAAAGAGGAATTGAATTTGCATATCCAACCCAGACATTGTTTTTATCAAAAGTCAATAGTAAAGAATCTGAACAACAGGAATTGAATAAAGAGGATTAAAACGGGCTGGGATTCACTTTCCTTTTATTTTTCGCAATACAATTACTATGATCTCCGGAGTAGAATTATATCTCATCGGAACCAATGACATTCCCAATCCTCTTGTTACTACCATGAGCATATTTCCGAAATGAAAATCTCCTCTGACAAAACGTGTTTCCAATAAAGTGGGAGTAAGATTAAAAAAAGGGAAAAGAAAAGTTACCTGACCACCGTGTGTATGTCCCGCAAGAAAAAGATTATATCCTTCATCTGCCGCTTTTTGGACAGCAAGCTTATTCGGTTGATGAATTAAAAGTATATTTAAATCAGCTTCATTCTGTTTATGGATAAGATCATTTACCGTCTCAGCATTTAAATGCTCAACATAAGTGCTGGTTAAAAATGTAATGCCGATTCTGGAATTTCTAACATTAAGAATTGTATCCTTATTATTAAACATTTCCACATTATATTTTCTCATTGCTTCCTCAACTTCTTTCAAACTTCTGGCATAGTCATTTCTATAAGCCCAGTTATCATGGTCGCCTATACACGAATATACTCCAAACTTTGACTTTATTTTTCCCACGAATTCTGCAGCTTCATCAATATAATCAGGAGTAGAAGTTATCATATCTCCGCCGATTAAAACAAGATCGGGATTAGTATCATTTACCCTCCTGATATATTTACCTAATCGTGAAGCATCGGTATAAGCATCAGCCTGGATATCCGAGACGAAAGTTATCTTAAAATTGTTAAGCGCGGCGGGAATATTAGGATTTTTATATTCTACAATCCTTGTTGAGACAAAATAGTAATCGGCAATGACTCTTAAAGGCACGTAAAAAATGAAAAAAGCGAGGACAACAATTACAATTTTGGCTTCAATATTTTTCAGCTTCTCTTTATGTTTCCGGTAATAGGGAAGTGTTAAAAACTT
>DATICR010000374.1:0-9002 GCA_035456745.1 Ignavibacteriaceae bacterium | reverse complement strand
AAAAAAATTACGGGAAAACCCCGATTGAAAAAATTGCTGAAGATCTGGGAAGAAGTACAAAAGCTCTTGCGGCAGCGGCAGTTAAACTGAACCTCACAAGGAAACGAAACAGAAAGAAAAATAACTAACCAATTTTATTTCAACAGCAGCATTTTGGCTGAGTAAAATATCTGTTATTTATTACATATAAATAAATTCTGTTTACCAGTATGCCCGTATCGAATTTTATATTGTATTTACCCGTAGCTTTTTCTTTTTCCCAAATGAGGGCATTTAATTCTTTAACACATATTACCGGGTAAGCCTAAGAAATTCAGGCTCAGCAAATATCCACTGCGCCGCTAAAAAGATATTATTTCGTGCGGGTATAGTCGATTTCCATTATTTTAAACTGCTGACCATTATCGGTCATAAACATTTCCATATGATGATGATCATTATCTATAATTTTAACGGTTTCTAATACAGGTACTTCTTTACCACTAAGTGGATCAACAGTACTTCCATTATAAGTAAATGTATTAGTCGACTCATCATACGTACCCTCTACATACATAATTCCTGTTCCAAAATTATCAATCCATGTGCTGAAAAATTTTTTCTTGGCATTATCATAACCTAAAATTTCCTTCCCATTCATCTCCATCCCATTAAATGTCCCGGAATTTGTTCCTTCAAAATATCTGCCGCCCAGGATAGATTTGATTTCGGAAGTACCCTGAGATTCCGTAGGTGGTTTTGACGGATCTTCCCACATTTTAATATTGCCAGTCCATTTACCAACACCCTTAGCCAGCATTTCATGCATAGGCCCGGGAGTCATATATTCCTGCCAGGCTTTCATCATTGCATCCTGATATGTTGAATCCTGAGCTAAACCTAATACTGAAAAAACCGATAAAAACAAAAGTGAAGAAATAATCAAGAATATTTTCATAAATGCACCTCTCCGAGTGAATGTTTTAAATTAGTTTCTGTTTGTCTAAATTAGATTGAAATTCGTTTGAAATCAATAATTCTATTTCATTCATTGCTTAGTAACAATGGCCAGTGAAATGGGACAAAGTTATTAGAAGTCAATATTTATCAAACCGGCAGCTGGCAAATAAATCAGGACAATTGCTTTTTTTGTTCTATTTAAAAGCAGCGGAAGAGTGAATATAATTTAATTTGTCAAGGATCTTTCAGACTAATTTAAAAATTAACTCTGAAATCCTGAGAATTTTTTCTCATGTTCCAGGAGCCATTTTTTTCTCCATAATCCTCCCCCGTAGCCAGTTAGTTTTCCATTTTCACCAATTACACGATGGCAGGGGATAACAATTGCAATTCTGTTGCAGCCGTTGGCTGTGCCGACCGCCCGAACCGCTTTAGGCCTATGGATAATTTGTGCCTGTTCTTTATATGATCTGGTTTTACCATACGGGATTGCCAATAACGCGTTCCAGGCATTCTTCTGAAATGCTGTTCCGAAAAATCTTAAAGGTACATCAAATTGTTTTCTTTTTCCTTCAAAGTATTCTTTTAGTTGAACCTTTAATTCCTGAATATATTTATTGCTGCCAGGGAGAATTGAAGCTTTGAAATGTTTTTCAAGCCGTTTCAGTTCAGTTTCAAGCATTCTTCTGTCTGTAAATTCAAGTAGATATATCCCTTCATCATTTCCAATAGCCATCATGGTACCCAGGGGAGTTGAGAATCTTTCAAACGAAAGAATATTTCCATTCCTGCTTTCAGATGGTTTTTGTGCGACTACTTTTTTAAATGAATGCTGAAACCCGCTTAATGATTCATAACCTGATTCATAAGCTGCTTCTATAACTTTATCTCCTTTTATAATATTTTGAAGAGCATAGTTAATTCGCAGCATCCTTTGATATGTCTGGAAAGTCATCCCATGATTTTTGAGAAACCATCTTCTTATCTTATTTGGTTCTATTCCTCTTTGAGTTAAGGAGTAGTCGGTAATTCTGACAGTGGGATTCAATTCAAGTTCTCTGAATAAAGATTTTATTTCCTCTGTGGTTTCTCCAGGATTTTCAAGTGGTTTGCAGACTTTACAAGGACGATATCCATTAACCATAGCTTCTTTAGCTGTTCTAAAGAATTCCACATTTTCTTTTTTAGGTTTTCTTGCTCTGCAGGTAGGTATACAGAATATTCCTGTGGTTTTAATGCCGGCGAAAAATAAGCCTACAAATCCGGAATCCTTATTTATCAGCGCTTTATAAGAAACCTCATCAGATATATTTAATTCGTTCATTACACTTAATCCTTTTTACAACTAAAATAAAAGGCACTGACTTTATCTTCCACCGAAAACTTAACAAGTATTTTTGGATTAACCGTATTCTATTTTTTCTGAATATTTATTTTTGTTTTTTTTTATTTCCCCATCTCAGCGGCGGAATTTTTTCTCCTGCTTCTGAACATTTTATAAGAGTATCGAGTCTTTTTAGTCTCGTTTGTTCCTGCTTAGCACTCATAACCCATCGTATTGATGGATTTTTATATGATTTAACCTGGGCATTAAAAAATTTCCATGCTTTCTGATTATTCTTCAGAATCTTAAGAAATCCATTTCCAAGTTTAATCCCCTTTTGTTCGTAAGAATAAGTGCCGCTATTCTCTGATTTTCTGTTTTTGAATGAAGCAATTCCCGTCGGATACATCCTTTTTAACTTAATTAACTCTTCAACACGCTTAATATTTTTGTTGCTCCACTTACTGTTTTTTTTCCTTGGAGTAAATCGGATAGTATAACTTATGGCATCAATAGATTTTCTAATACTGTCGATCCATCCGAAACATAGTGCTTCATCAACCGACTCTTCCCACGTAATACTCCGTCTTCCGGAATTTTTTTTGTAATAGCCAACGATTAATTCATCTTCTTTATTATGATTCTTTCTGAACCAATCCCTTAACCTGGACTGATTTTCAAAAAACTCCGTTTTCATCAATTATTTTTATTTTGCGCCGTTGTTGTCAGGTTCAAAATCGAGAACAATAGAATTCATACAATAACGTTTTCCTGTGGGTTCTGGTCCGTCATCAAAAATATGCCCAAGATGTGCGCCGCATCTTCCGCAAAGAACTTCGGTTCTATGCATTCCAAATGAGTCATCAGTTTTATAGATAACACTGTTTGCTCTCAAAGTCTCAAAAAAACTTGGCCAACCGCAGGTACTTGCAAACTTTGCATCGGAACGGAATAATGGGTTACCGCACGCTGCACAATAATATGTGCCCTTCCCCTCGAAATCCCAGTACTTTCCTGTAAACGCTCTTTCAGTTGCTTTATTTCTTGCCACCTCATAAACATCTTCCGGCAGAACTTTTTTCCATTCGGCATCGGAAATATTTAATTTTGTGGTATCGGTTCTGGAATAATAGGGGTTAACCATTTTCACTGTTTGAGCCATAGGGTCCTTCTTTCCATTATTATTTATACCTTCTTTATCCTGACAACTGGCAACTGTCATTGCAGCTAAAAGTAATATGATTATATTTAATTTCATTGTTCTATTCCCGGATCTTTTTGGTAATTCTGTTTTTAATTAAACCAAATTAACCCAATATTATCACAACTTTGTGTCAAATAAATATTCATTCTATTACATAATTACTTTTAAAGCTTCACGGAAGAGTCATGACTATCCCTTTACTTCAATATCCATAATACCGCTCAATCCTCTCCTTCATCCGAAAACCTGATGGTCTTATTCCTTTTGACATTATTACTTTTGTTGTTATTATTTTCTTTTTCTTCTCCGAAAGTGGCGACAAGTCCCGCGATAAATTTTTTCTTTTCGATGTCTGATAATTTTGCCTCAGAATGCATTAAAGTATACTTCCACATTGGCATATCTCCCTTTCGGACCTCTTGAGCCGACTCATCACCATCCCTGGGTTTCCAATCGGACATATTAAAATGCTTTCTTCCTTCATTCACATCACTCAATACAAACCAGCTTACAGGAGCAACATACGAGTATGCAGGCCATTTTGTTTCATTACTGTGACAATCGAAACATGCTCTGACAGCGAATGCCCTTGTTTCCGGTGAATCCCATGGTGGTTCTTTAACAATAGGCGGATTTGTCCTCCTGACAGGGATAAATTGAATAATTATAAATAATATCACAATTATTATTGCCGAATATTTAAAGAATTTTCTTTTGCCTGATTTTTTAGACGCAGCCATTTTAGTCCTATACTTTATGGAAAACTTATGAAGTAATATTAGATTTTAAAGATAAAAGATAAAAGTCAAAAGACTAAAGAATGAAAAAGATTAAAGTATAATTATTTAATAATATTTTCCGTCATTTTTAAACATAATATTCCCTGACAATAATTTAGTGTATTTTCACTTATCCTTATAACCAATCCGTACTACAAATCTAGAGTTTTGACTGAAAAGCGAAATCAAGTCTTACTGGTTTTACGAGCTTTTCATAATCGGCATACGACATTTTAATTAGCTGAGAATGTGAACATGCATTGAATGCAATTTCTTCATCCTCGGCAAGACTTCTTGCAACGAATACTTCGATTCCATACAGATTACCGAATGGTGGCATAGCGCCTACTTCGCAATCAGGAAACTTATCGATGAATTCATGCTCATCAGCAAGTCTTACATTATCGGAACCTGTAACTTTTTTAAGTTCTTCAAAATTAATTTTGTACGATCCCGGTAATACAGTCATTGCAAGTTTGCCGTCAATTTTTACCAGTACAGTCTTTGCAATCTCTTTTCCAGGTAAATGTGCTTTCGCCGCCATTTCCTGTGCAGTGTATGCAGGTGAATGAGATATAGTTACATATCTCACACTATTTTCATCGAGAAATTCCTTTAATTTTTTTAGTGCCATTTTTCAATCTCCTTTAATAAAATTCTGCAAATAATTTTTAGATCTTATCAATGAGATCAAGAAATTTCTTATAAGGTATTGCAATAAGACTTTGTGCTTCGAATGCACCATTAGAGAGGCTTATCATCGAAACTTTTGCAGCAGTCTCTTCATCCGGTGCTTCATATATATCGAGAAAATCAAAGGGTCCAAGTAAAGCGTAGTGTTCAATAAATTTAACTTCCGGACATTTTTCTTTGACCTGCTCCAGCCAGTTTCGGCCCAGCCTTCCACGATCTTTCATTTGCTTGGAGATTTCCGGCGATAACTTTGTTAGTAAAATAAAAGTTTTCATGGCTTCCTCCCAAAGCGTATGGATAAATTTATTTATACTCACCATACATCTTAAGCCCGGAAAATATCGAATGGTTTAAGGTGATGGTTATAATTTAAACTTTGGGGAGATAAAATTCTACTTATTTATCCAATAACTATTAATAAAATTGGTGAAAAAAGCGCCTCTGAAAATTTCACGTGCTTTGCAGAACTAAGGCAATCCGGGGCTTTTTATATATTAATGAACGGGTAAAAATGAAAGGTTTTAAATGGCAAAAAATGTTGCTCAGAAATTAATTGAATCACATCTTATTGAAGGGGAAATGATTCCCGGTAAGGAAATCGGCATTAAAATAGATCAAACTTTAACTCAGGATGCAACAGGCACACTGGTAATGCTTGAATTCGAAGCAATGCATATTTACCGTGTAAAAACGGAATTATCGGCTCAATATATTGATCATAATCTCATCCAGGAGGATTTCAAGAATCCGGATGATCACATCTTTCTGAGAAGTGCCTGCAGAAAATTCGGAATCTGGTACAGCCGTCCGGGAAATGGTGTAAGTCATCCTGTTCATATGGAAAGATTCGGAATTCCGGGAAAAACATTACTTGGTTCCGACAGCCATACTCCGGCAGGTGGAGCTCTCGGAATGCTTGCAATTGGTGCCGGAGGTCTTGAAGTTGCTCTTGCAATGGCAGGTGAACCGCTTTTTATCAAAATGCCGGAAATATGGGGAGTCAAATTAACAGGAAAATTACCTGACTGGGTTTCTGCAAAGGATGTTATTCTTGAAATGCTAAGAAGACATAATGTTAAGGGAGGAATAAATAAGATAATAGAATATTACGGACCTGGATTAAATAATCTCTCAGCAATGGACAGACATGTGATCGCAAATATGGGAACGGAACTTGGGGCAACCACAACAGTGTTTCCCTCTGATATTGAAATCAAAAGGTTTCTTAGGACACAAAAAAGAGAAAATGATTGGAAAGAAATATTAGCGGATAATAATGCAGAATATGATGATTATGAAGAAATAAATTTATCGGAACTTGAACCATTGATTGCTCTTCCCAGCAGTCCCGGCAAAGTTGTTCCAGTTAGAGAAGTGGCCGGCAATGAAATATATCAGGCATACATTGGTTCATCAGCAAATCCCGGTTTGAGGGATTTCGCCGTTCCCGCATTAATTGTTGACGGGAAACAGGTAAATGATAAAGTATCTTTTGATGTTAATCCTACATCAAGACAAATATTGGAAAATCTTATTTCCCTGGGACTGCTTGGAAAATTAATTCATTCCGGGGCACGACTTCATCAGGCAGGCTGCAATGGATGCATCGGGATGGGACAAGCACCGGCAACAAATAAAATTAGTCTTCGAACTGTACCAAGAAATTTTCCCGGAAGGTCAGGCACAAAAGAGGATAAAGTTTATCTCTGTTCTCCGGAAACCGCTGCTGCGTCAGCCTTATCAGGTGTCATTACAGATCCCAGGACATTGAAAATGGATTACCCCCGGTTTCAAGAACCAGATGAAATTATTCTCAATTCGGAGATGTTGATTCCTCCTGCAGATAAAAATGAAGATGTAAAGTTAGAGAAGGGACCAAATATTAAACCACTTCCTCTATTTTCTCCCTTGTCTGATAAATTTGAAGGTACTGTCCTTTTAAAGGCAGGAAATAATATTTCAACAGATGAGATAATGCCTGCTGGTGCAAAAGTTCTTCCATACAGAAGCAATATACCGGAATTAAGTAAATATGCTTTTAATCAGATTGATGAGACTTTTTATGACAGGGCAATAAAGCATAAGGCCAATGGATTTTTTGTGGTTGGAGGAGAAAATTACGGACAGGGTTCAAGTCGTGAACACGCTGCTCTGGCACCACGTTACCTTGGCCTTAAGGTTGTAATAGCGATTTCGTTTGCAAGAATTCATTGGCAGAACCTTGTAAACTTCGGTATACTTCCTTTGACTTTCGTCAATCCCGGGGATATAAATCAGATAAACCAGGGTGATACGCTTTTGCTTGAAAATCTGATTAATAATGTTAAGGATGGAAATCAGATTTTAGTACGGAACCAAAGTAAAAATCTGCAAATAATGACGACTCATTCCCTGAGTAAACGTCAGGTTGAAATAATACTTGCAGGCAGTCTTATTGAATTAGTCAAGAATAAGTTCAAGAAAGAAGCCGGAGAATAATTATGTCATTTTATCTTGTAAGAGCGGAAGTTAAAAAAGATAAATTAGATGAACTTACCGTGAAATTAATGAATGAAGAATTTAAAGATCTCCAACCTTTTGGGAGAGCATTAAATTTTAGTCTGAAAAATGCGAAGGTACTGGAAGATAACATACTAGCATGGGAAGAAGAAGATTATTGTTCTCCTCCCCTGTCGCAGGAGAAGGAAGCTGTTTTAAATAAATATTTTGATAATATAAAAATAGAATTAGTGCTTAAAGGAGAGGGCTGGAAAAAGATAAATCATCTGCCGGGGATGTTTACATCTGTACCCGATTAAATTTCAGCCTTCGTCAGTGTCACGGATGATGATCTTACAGGAACGATAATGATTAGAAATACTGCAGTGATCTTCGAAGATAGTCTGGATAATAAGAGAATTATCAATGTTCGCATTCTTATAATTTTTATTTCACCGCAATCTTTTGTATTAATCTCATTTTCATTTCATACAATTTTTCAGTTATGGACACATGGTAATAGTGAGGATTAATTAATCTTTTAACTCCCGGGTCAAGATTCTCAACATCATTTTTTCTGACTGCTCTTAGTTCATTAATTGATGGAAATTTATAAACAAGCTTACCATTATCCAGGATGGTTTCAAGTAAAGATTCTGTTTTTGAAATTTGATCTTTCTTCAGTATTCTTTTTTTACCCGGACTAGCTGCATGATGCAGAATCAAATCCTGTTCTGCAGCAGGAATTTCATCCTCAAGCCCTATCAAATCGGCGTTGGCTTTTCCTTCCCTATTATATATTCTCCATATTTTTTTATTCCCCGGGTTAGGTATCTTTTCTATTGATTCTGAAATCTTTATAGCAGGGCTCCACTCATTCTCTTCATTTGTAACTGCTGTCAGTTTATAAACCCCGCCGATTGAAGGATCACCGTATGACGTGATCAATCTTGTCCCCACCCCATAAACAAGCCTGTTAATAATTCCTTCAGGATCAAGATTATATCCGGGGGCTTCATCTGTTATTTGGGTTATTATCTGCCAGATATTCATTTCATCAAGTTCGTTGGAAAGTACAATCTGAACTTCATTAAAGCCGGCCTCATTTAGCAACTTTGCTGCCTGGATACTGAGATATGCAAGATCGCCCGAATCGAGTCTGATTCCAAGAGGCTTTTGGCCCTTCTTCCTCATTCTCTCAAAAACTTTAATTGCATTTGGGATACCGCTGTTAAGCGTATCGATGGTATCAACCAGGAGTATTGTATCCGATGGATAAAGAGAAGCAAATTCTTCAAATGCATCTTCTTCCGTCATACCCAGTGCCATAAACATTTGTACCATACTGTGTGCATGGGTTCCCTTTGGCGGATAACCAAGCACATGGGAAATCCCCACGTTCGAAGAAAAATTAGCACCCCCTATCAGAGCGGCTCTGACTCCTGCATTAGATCCGCGATCCTGACCTCGCCTTGCACCAAACTCAAGCAGCGTATGATGTCTTCCGGCCTCATTTATTCTGCAGGCCTTTGTTGCGATAAGAATCTGGTAATTTAATTGATTAAGCAATGCAGTTTCAAGTATC